>JAYWDR010000491.1:0-3280 GCA_043779735.1 Cyclobacteriaceae bacterium
GACAGGCCCGTAAAAAGGGGGACACTTAAACTTAGTCCCACCTGAGAAAAATTATACCATTTATCAGGTCCAAGGCCATTTTCATCTTTAATCTGGGAATTAGTACTGAATATACCCGGGACATTGGGAGACTGAGTTGAATAACCCAATGTGGCGAAGGCCGATATAACCGGGACAGCTCCGGCATATTGATTCTTGACGTTTAGTTTTTGCAGCCGTTGATTGACTTCAAGTACTTTGTAATCAGGACGGTTCCGATAATCCCAGCCTTTCTTGTAGCTATCGAGATTCGGATCTATCTGGACATCCTGAATGCTCCCCACTACAATAATCGGATCATCCTGAGGATAATTCAACTGAAATTTCAGAAGTTGAAGTCCTAGCTCATTTAGATTCAAAAACTTATCCCGTTCAGCGCGGAGATTGTTTAAGGTCACCTTCACGCGGTCAACATCGATACTTTCAGCAAAACCATTCTGATTTAGCGCTTTGGTATTCCGGTACAGAGAATCTACTCGTGCAATGTTGGCATCAAACAACTGTGTGCGCTCCTTGTTGATCAATACCGCATAATACGCTTTCGTTACGCCCTGAATTATGTCCTGTTGTGTTTGCTCTGTGGTCTTTACGGCTAGGTCCCTATACGTACCGGCAGCTTTCAAACCCACAAGATATGACCCGTTAAAAATTAATTGATTTAGGGTCATGCTTGCAGTTCCGGCACTGGGCAACTGAAAAGGGTTTTTGGCGGCCACCGCATCACCCACTTTCAGGCCGGGCACGGAACTTAAGTCGCCGAGGAAGCCGCCTGTTCCGGTATAAGTAGTAAAAAAGCGTGGAAGTGTGGGATTGTTGATTACCGAGGCACTACCGGAAATTTGAGGAAGTCCGATACCAATTGTCTCATTCACTTTCGCCTTAGCGATGCGCTGATCTAATTGGGCATTTCTTGCGCGTATAGAATTCTCCAAGGCGTATTGAATACACTGTTCAAGGGTAAAAGAAGAAGGTGCCTTTTGTTGCTGTGCTGAGACAACCAAAGAAACACCAAGGCTGATGATTAGTGTGTATAATCTTTTCATAAAGATTGGGTAGTTAATTCAATGTTATTGGGTTGGAGTTTGTACTTCTCATAGACCTTCCTGCCCTTGTCGGTCAGAAGTCCATAGATGAAGTGTTCAAAGATCTGGATGTTCACTTCCGCCAGGTTGTACTTGGCCGGGGGAAAAACCTGCTCATCAAACGTGAGCTGGATCAGTTCCAGTCGCATGATGGACAAGATATCTGTGTTGATTTCAGTCCGGTAGAAGCCTTCCTCAATGCCTTGCTTCAGGTTGCGCATCACGGAGTTGCCGATGTACATCTGCTTGTGACTCAGCCACGCCGCCCAGGCCTTCGCATGATATTTTTGCAAATCAAACAGCAGGGAAGGATTCATCTTCTGAAGATCCTTCTTGATGCAGGCCGATATCTTGACCAGCTCATCAATGGCGTTCTTGGCCGAGGCCCGGAAACCATCGTATTGCTTCTGATCCCTTTGTATGTGTTGGGAGGCTACCATGGTCACAATCTCATCCTTGTCGGCGAAGTAGTGATAAAGGGTCTTTTTGGAAACTGAGAGATGGCGGGCCACGTCGTCCATCGACACGCTTCTGACGCCGTATTTCATGAAAAGCTCTTCGGCTCCCAGGATAATCCTGTCTTTTATGTCGTTTTCTTCTGTCATGGCGCAAAACTATGGAAACTTTTTAGATTACCATAGTTTCCATAGTTTCCTTCTAACGCCCGTTTTGCAATAATGTTAGGGGTTTCTAAAAAAAAAGTCTGAGAATTTGAGGTTAAGTAGAGCCTAACCGTTCGAAATGCCTGCTTCAGGTTGATTGGCATTCTTTTCTCTTGCACACCATTTCTCGTTCATCCTTTGCTTGAACCGTTCCCGGTCTTCCGGAGACATAGCTGTCCATTTCTTTGACCAGTAATATCCCCAGGGTCCTCCAGAACGATGACCCCAGTGACTGCCTCCTTTACCAAAGCTCCAGAACAAAATCTTGGTAAGTGCCAACAGCCCCAAGGCTTGCCAAAAGGTAAGAATAGGCCCGGCAAACAACACTGGTACCAGCCAGTTCCACAACCCCTGCGTCACAAGGCCTATCAGTGCAAGCGCTAACATGCCTATCAAAAAGAATTTCAAAATCCAAAGTCCGCGTTTCATAATCGTATCATTTAAAGTTTTACCATCTTTTTTAATTGCCATTGGCTGTTGGCTCTTAGCTATTACCCCTGAATACTGAATACTGACTACCGTTTACCGATAACTGTTTACCTCTGACCCGGGCTATATTCCAGTTATGTCATTATAAAACCGTTGCAACCTCTTTCTCAATGCCAGGATTGCATATCGTTTCCTGGAAAGCAGTGTGTTGATTGACACGCCGGTCTCCTCCGCTATTTCTCTGAAACTCCTTTCCTCCATCTCATTCTGGACAAAAATCTCACGTTGGTCGGCTGGAAGTTCGTCTAGCGCCAGATTGATCTCATCCCAGATGGCTTCCCGAAGGAGGGTTGATTCAGGCGAATTGTCAAGGTCGGGGAGTATCTCCTGCAGTGTCAGGGGCGCCTCGTCGACCTTACCTATGGCTCCTTCAAAATCGGCCTTCTTGGGCCGTGTCGCGTCACGTCTGTATCCATCAATAATTTTATTGCGCGCCACGCTATACAGCCACGATGTGATCCTGTCTATAGACTCTATCGATTCAAAGCCAGCCACAAACTGGTAGAAAACGTCTTGCAGGATGTCTTCAGCTTCTTCCACAGTAGCTACCCTGCTGCGAATAAAATTCAACAGCTTGCCTCGCTCCTTGCGGAATGTCTCTTGCTTGATCTCCTGCATCAGGGTTATGTCAATTGCCACTGCTCGTGCCATACTCCAGCATAGACGGCCATGGGCTCTTGATTATTTTACACAAAGGTGACTATTTCATTATTTCACGGAACGTGGATTCTGAAGACAGGTTATTATTCGCTGCCCAAAAACTCCATAAAATTCTCCAAAACCTGTATTTTTGGGCACACTTTCGTAGCATGATTTTATTTTTTCGCTCTCCTTCCGGCCTCCTCTACGCGGTTGGACACGCACACCCATTTTCTGTCGATGACCTCCAAAAATTAATTTGGCTGTTCGGCGGAGCAAAACCGCTGGAAGAGAAGTCCGTGACCGGATATTTCATTGGCCCTAGAAAAGGGATGGTCACTCCCTGGAGCACCAACGCCGTGGAGATTA
>JAYWDR010000492.1:0-3273 GCA_043779735.1 Cyclobacteriaceae bacterium
CTGAAGGTGATCTATCTGTATCGCACACCGGTTACACTGCGTGCTTACAGCAAAGTCTTTATTTATGTCTTCCCCATCATTTACGGGCCGTACTTTGCAAGCCTTGATCAGGATATTTCTTCTAAACTTGAATACGTTATGCCTGTACTCTACAGCTTTATTCTGGTAAGCCTGGATAACATTCAAGACCACCTGGAGAATCCGTTTGACCAGGTGGGGGAAGATGACATACAATTCGATGCCGAAGAGACCAGCGGGTTAATGCATTGACCCGGAAACAAATACACTTACAACTGTATTTTTTTTAGCCGCGGAGACGCAAAGAATAAAGGATGTTCTACAATGGAATGTCATAAGCATTGTATTTCTTAGAATTATAAGGTTATCCTGTCCCTGTTTTATTTTCGAAAATGCAATTTCTTAGTTACTTAACGACTATTTCGCCAAAGAAGTGGTCAAGTGGACAAAGAAAGATATAACGAATTATCTGCTGAGATAGTTGATTCTGCTCTCGCAGTTTATAGAGAGATGGGACTGGGTCTTTTGGAAGCAGTGTATCAGCAGTGCATGGTTAAAGAATTAAGAATGAGAAACATTCAACTCGACACTATGGAATTTTAACCGCAAAGGCGCTGAGTCGCAAAGAATCGATCTATAACGCAATTTCTTCGCGTCTTAGCGCCTTTGCGGTTAGTACTATTTCTTCGCTGACAGAATGGCCAAACCCAATTCATTAAGTTGCTCTTGTGAGATTGTAGAAGGCGTGTCAATCATTGTGTCGCGTCCCGCATTGTTTTTTGGGAAGGCAATAAAGTCGCGGATAGAGTCAGTCCCACCAAAGAGTGAGCACAACCGGTCAAATCCAAAGGCGATGCCACCATGAGGTGGAGCGCCGTATTCAAAAGCCTCCATCAAAAATCCGAACTGCTTTTTTGCCTCCTCTTCAGTAAAGCCAAGTTTGTTAAACATCAATTGTTGTGTCGGGCGATCGTGGATACGAATCGAGCCTCCCCCCACCTCGGTGCCATTAATGACCATGTCGTACGCATTGGCACGGACTTTTCCGGGATCGCTATCAAGCAAAGCCAAATCTTCCCTTTTAGGGGAAGTAAATGGATGGTGCATTGCATGGTAACGATTGGTTTCTTCACTCCATTCCAGCAACGGAAAGTCGATGATCCAGAGCGCTGAGAATTTATTCTTGTCGCGCAGGCCTAATTGACCAGCCACCAGCAATCGCAATTCACCGAGCGCCTTTCTTGTTTTATTAGGCTCACCGGCCAGCACAAGAATCAAATCTCCTGGCTGAGCCTGGGTGGCCGCAGCCCATTTTTTCAGTTCTTCATCTGGATAGGATTTATCAACGGAGGATTTAATAAGACCACTAGCCTCGTATCGTGCCCACACCATTCCTTTTGCTCCAACCTGAGGACGCTTTACAAACTCTGTGAGCTCATCCAGTTGCTTGCGGGTGTACCCGGCACAACCCTTGGCGCAAATCCCTACCACTAATGCTGATTGGTCAAAAACCAGGAACCCCTTGCCCTTCACCAGGGCTGTCAACTCAGTAAATTTCATCTCAAAGCGTGTGTCGGGTTTATCAGACCCGTAGTATTTCATGGCATCGTGATAGGCCATTGTAGGTAGGGGTGATATGTCTAGCCCCTTCACTGTTTTGAAAAGATGACGCACCAACCCTTCGAACGTGCTCAAAATATCTTCTTGCGTTATGAATGCCATCTCACAGTCAATTTGCGTGAACTCCGGCTGGCGGTCTGCCCGCAAATCCTCATCGCGGAAACACTTTACAATTTGATAGTAGCGATCAAAACCAGAAACCATTAATAACTGCTTAAAGGTTTGCGGAGATTGTGGCAAGGCATAAAACTCACCTTGATTCATCCGGGACGGTACCACAAAATCGCGGGCACCTTCCGGTGTGGATTTAATCAGCACCGGTGTCTCAACCTCAATAAAATTAAGACCGTCCAAATATACGCGCGTCTGTTGCGCCATCCTGTGTCGGAGTTGGAGACTTTCCCTCACTTGATTTCGGCGAAGGTCGAGATAACGGTATTTCATCCGAAGATCATCACCACCATCTGTATGGTCCTCAATGGTAAAGGGAGGGACTTTTGATTCATTGAGTATTTCAATGCTGTCTATTTTTATTTCGATATCTCCGGTAGGTATTTTATCATTCTTCGACTGCCGTTCCGCTACAATTCCCGTTACTTTAATCACAAATTCCCGGCCTAACTGCCGGGCTGATGTCAGCAACCGGGCCTCTGACTTCCCCTCTTCCAGAAACAGTTGGGTAATACCATAGCGGTCACGTAGGTCAATCCACAGCAAACTGCCCTTATCCCGTGTGCGCTGTACCCAGCCCGTCAGGGTTACCGTCTGGTTGACGTCCTTGATCCGCAGTTCACCGCAAGTATGTGTCCGAAGCATGTGATTTTGATTAATTTTGGGGCGCGCAAGTTAGTAAACCTTACTTGTTTAATCTTTATTATTTCGAATACGAATAATCATGAAAATGTACCACACTTTACAATCCCTTGTTGAATTGACGGTTAACGAATTCCGTCAGCCGACCGGGAGTGATTCTGTCCGCAATCAACAAAATTAGTAGCAGATGAAAGGCCTTACCGTTCTTGTTTTATTGTTTGTGTCTGGATTTTCATCCTACAAGTTAATAAAGACCAAGGTAGCGGATGGCATCACGGTATCGGTACCTTCTGAGTTGTATCCAATGACACCTGATGATATTGCCCAACGTCATCCATCAGTTCGGGCGCCTTTAGGTGCGTTTACCAATCAAGACAGAGTGGTTGACCTCACTGTAAATATCTCCGCTACCAACTGGCCTGATGGAGACATTGACATTGCCCAGAAATTCTTCAAGTCGGGCCTCCGGAACCTCTATGACCGCGTGGATTTCGTCAGCGAGGGTGTGCGAGTCTTGCATAAGAAAAAATACATTTTTTTTGAGTTTGAATCCCGAATCAACGGGGATCGTAGAAAGCAGGGGAGTCAGGACCCGATTTTGAAATATACCTTTATACAATATTTGGTACAGCCAAACCGAACATTGGTATTCACCTTTAGTTGTCCTAAAGACCAGAGAGAAGACTGGCAGGAAACGGCGAAGGAGATAATGAGGAGTGTGAGGGTGAGGTAGCGGAACCGGATCTTGATTCATGACTGCCTCACTCCGTAATTCGTAATTTGATATCCCTAATTCCTAATTTTTAATTCGTAATTCCTTGT
>JAYWDR010000493.1:0-3271 GCA_043779735.1 Cyclobacteriaceae bacterium
TGGCCTATGCGATGAAACCTTTATTGTCAGTGGAAGTAAAAAAAATTGAAGTAGCCGTGCTTGTAAACCGAAGCCATCCGCGATTTCCGGTGCAGCCAAATTATACGGGATATGAGCTGTCTACCACCTTGATGGAACACGTGGAGGTGGTGCTGGGAAAGAAGTCGGCAGTATACCTCCACTAACCATTTCCACCGTGTCGACGCATCCAAAACAAGATAGTAAGAGAATCACCACACACCAGCTCCAGGAGATGAAAGGCCGGGGTGAAAAAATTGCTATGCTCACGGCATACGACTTCAGCATGGCGAAAATAATTGACCGCGCCGGTGTAGACGTGATCCTGGTGGGAGACTCGGCGTCCAATGTGATGGCCGGCAATGAGACGACGTTGCCGATCACCCTGGATCAGATGATCTATCACGCCACCTCCGTGGTACGTGCCGTGAAGCGCGCACTCGTCGTGGTGGACATACCTTTTGGATATTATCAGGGTAGCTCCGGCGAAGCACTGCGCTCATCTATCCGCATCATGAAAGAGTCGGGTGCACATGCGGTGAAATTGGAAGGCGGCAGCGAAGTGAAAGATTCTGTATTGCGGATCCTCAGTGCCGGCGTGCCTGTAATGGGTCATCTGGGACTTACACCACAGTCGATCCATAAATTTGGAACCTATACCGTGCGCGCAAAAGAAGAAGGAGAAGCAGCTAAGTTGTTGGAGGACGCGAAACTCCTGGAGGAATGTGGTTGTTTTGCTTTGGTATTGGAAAAAATTCCTGCCGCGCTGGCAAAAAAAGTTTCTACGGGTATCAAAATTCCGGTTATTGGTATAGGAGCCGGTGCTGATGTAGACGGCCAGGTGCTTGTCATGCAGGACATGCTTGGTATTACCAAAGAATTCAAGCCAAGATTTTTGCGAAGGTACGCCGATTTGGATACAGTCGTGACCGATGCAGTAGGCCATTACGTGTCAGATGTGAAAGCCAACTCCTTTCCTGACGAGAAAGAAAGATATTGAAGTCAATGGCAGACGCTGAGTTTGGACTTGTCTTCCATTTCGCCAAACCATACGACGGCGTATTGTTCGTAGATGCCGATACCGATGGCCTTCCATTGGATTTTGCTCCAGCTGCCGGAGTTGATCACTACAGGATTGTGACCGGGACTTTTTTTCCAGCCCTCCAGCCCCTCAAATGCTGACGCACCCGCAGAACTGTAGTAAGCAATCTCATAACCCTCTGAGTCATAGCCCGCAATTTCTTTTGGTTTGTTCCACATACATGCAGCATTGGTCGGGTCACCGGTATAACAGCAAGGTGTCCAACCGCCTTTGTCCGACCAACTGTGCGGATTGCAATCTCCCCGATTCTCATAATCATAGTTCGCTGCTAAATCCCGAACATGAGCCTGGGCCACTTTCGTCAGCTTGTCGGAGAAGGCTATTGACGTAAGCCTTTTACTTTTGCGATACGCTATAAGTAAATCGAAGAGTCGCTTTTCTTCAGCCGACAAGCATACCTTCGCCTCTTGCGCGAATACGTTGATTTGGCAGGCCGGTAGTACCATCCAGAGCGCTATAATTACAAGGGTTTTCATGGGTCAATGACTGATCTGCTAACGAATCGTTTTCTATAAAATCTTTAGTGGATGGCCGTAATTCTCTATCTTGAGCCCTTCAATTGATGCAACATAACTACTTCAACACTGATAACCATGAGTGACCAGAAAATCAGCATTTCAAACGGAAAACTAACAGTACCGGACGCTCCCGTCATTCCCTTTATCGAAGGCGATGGCACAGGGGTTGACATCTGGCCAGCTTCCAAGCTGGTGTTTGACACGGCCGTTGAGAAAGCCTACAAAGGCAAGCGTAAAATTCAATGGAAGGAAGTGATGGCAGGCGAGAAAGCTTTCAAAAAAACCGGAAGTTGGATGCCGGAAGAAACACTAACGGCGTTTAAAGAATATCTGGTGGGGATAAAAGGACCATTGACCACTCCCGTGGGAGGTGGGATCCGATCATTAAATGTTGCCCTGCGGCAGGACCTGGATTTGTATGCATGCCTGCGCCCGGTGCGTTGGTTCAAAGGCGTCCCCTCACCGGTGAAGGAGCCTCATAAAACGGACATGGTAATTTTCCGTGAGAACACGGAGGATATTTATGCCGGTATCGAATTCGAACAAGGCTCTGATGAAAACAAGAAATTTATGGCTGCCTTTAAGGATTCTTTCCCCAAGCAATACAAGAAAATTCGCTTCCCTGAGACTTCCGGCATCGGTATCAAACCGGTGTCGATAGAAGGAACGGAACGCCTGGTAAGATGTGCACTTGATTTTGCTCTAAAACACAAGAAGCCGAACCTCACGCTGGTACATAAAGGTAACATCATGAAGTTCACGGAAGGCGGCTTCCGCGACTGGGGCTATGCACTGGCAAAGCGGGAATACGGAGCAGTCGATCACAATGGAGGACCATGGCAGGTGATCAAAAGAAATGGCCATGAACTCATTATCAAGGATTCCATTGCTGATGCATTTCTTCAACAAATCCTATTAAGACCGGATGAATATTCTGTCGTGGCAACCCTCAACCTCAATGGAGATTATATTTCTGATTCGCTGGCGGCAATCGTTGGTGGCATTGGAATCGCGCCAGGTGGCAATATCAACTACCAGACAGGTTACGCCATCTTTGAAGCTACCCACGGTACGGCGCCGAAGTATGCAGGCCAGGACAAAGTGAATCCGGGCTCCGTGATCCTGTCAGGCGCCATGATGTTTGAATACATGGGATGGCAGGAAGTGGCTGACTTAATTTACAAGAGTTTGGAAAAGACAATTGCCTCAAAGCGCGTGACGTATGATTTCCACCGACAGATGGAGGGGGCAACATTATTGAAGTGCTCGGAGTTTGGTAAGGAACTGGTAAAGAATATGGGTTAGCCTACTTGCCTTTGGCCGTTAGCTGTTATCTCTTACTATGTAGAAAGAAGCCAAAGGCTAATGACCAAAAGCCAATGGCTTTTTCAAAAGCTAACACTCATAAAAATCTTCCAGGCAATGTTATCACTGGTTGACGACAAGGCATTTGGCCCGTAGCGGTAGAACACACCGCCGCCCAGCCCATAGTGTAAAATGTTAACATACCGGAACCGTAGGATATTGGTCAGCATCAGGCCGCTTTCAAAATAACCCTTTTCCATTGTTTTGAAATTGACCTGCTTGTGCAGCTCAGGATTTTTTAGACTACCCCAGCCTGCGTTCTGAACAA
>JAYWDR010000494.1:0-9306 GCA_043779735.1 Cyclobacteriaceae bacterium
TTAGAAGCCGGTTTCAACACAGAGTTTATTACGAAAAATGATATTGATAAATTAATTCAATACGATGCCCTTTTTATTCGGGAGACAACAAACGTCAACCATCATACCTTCCGGTTTGCAAAAAAAGCAGAATCACTCGGGCTGGCCGTGATTGACGATCCGGAATCCATTATGAAGTGCACGAATAAAGTATACTTGCATGAACTACTGAATGCCAACAAGATACTCACACCCAAGTCATATGTAATCACAGAGGAGAGCTGCAACGCAGTACCTGAAAAAATGACATTTCCCTTTATTTTAAAGCAACCCGATGGGGCCTTTTCAAAAGGTGTTGTGAAGATCAACAACCTGGAAGAGTTTAAACTCGTGAGAGAAAGTATGTTTGAGAAATCAGACTTAATTATCGCACAGGAGTTTCTTCCTACCCCTTTCGACTGGCGAGTAGGGGTCATAGACGGACAGGTGCTCTACGTTTGCAAGTACTTTATGGCAAGCAAGCACTGGCAAATTGTCAACTGGAATGCCAAGAAAGAGGCTTCAAGAGATGGAGAAGTAGAGAGCATAGTCGTTGACCAGGCCCCCGCTGGCCTATTAAAAGCAGCATTAAAGGCCACATCGCTCATCGGCAGAGGACTCTATGGGGTGGACATGAAAGAAGTGGATGGAAAATTCTATATCATTGAAGTCAATGACAATCCAAACATTGACGCCGGAATTGAAGACAAAATTCTAAAGGACAAATTGTACGATATCATCATGGAAGTCATCTTGAATAAAATAAAATCAGCGAAATGATTCAGCCTTCGCGTTTACATATCTTCCAGGCCTTCGGTGTGGAATTGGAATATATCATTGTGGACCGAAACAGCCTGGATATCCGCCCCATCGCTGATGAGCTGTTAAAGTACGAGCTAGGCCACCATGGAAGTGACTTCGAAAATGAGATGATCACCTGGTCTAATGAACTGGTCCTACATGTAATTGAGCTCAAATCAACGAGGCCGGAGAGCAATCTTAATACGCTGGCAAGCGCATTTTCAGATAATGTGAAGAGAGTGAATACGGTTCTGGCAAACTGGGATGCCATGCTAATGCCTACCGCCGCCCATCCGTGGATGGACCCTATGAAAGAGACCAAACTCTGGCCTCATGATAGCAACGATGTATATAACCTGTACAACAAAATATTCGACTGCCAGGGCCATGGTTGGTCCAACTTGCAAAGCACTCATTTGAATTTGCCATTTTATGACGACGAGGAATTTGCCAAGCTGCACGCCGCAATACGGATCGTGCTGCCAATTCTGCCAGCCTTGTGCGCAAGTTCACCTATTCTGGATGGCAAAGTCACCGGCTCAGCAGACAGCCGTATGAGCTATTACAAAACAAATCAGGCAAAGATTCCTTCCATCACGGGCAAAATAATTCCGGAAGCGGTATTCTCAAAGCGGCAGTACATCAATACGGTGTATGAGAAAATAAAGAATGATATTGCCCCCTTCGACCCTGAAAATATCCTGAATCCAATCTGGGTGAATTCGCGTGGTGCCATCCCTCGCTTTGATCGTGGTTCAATAGAAATCCGGATTATGGACGCGCAGGAATGCCCTCCTGCGGATCTGGCCATCCAAACCTTGGTGATCGAAACCATTAAGGCATTAGTCAATGAACAGTTCATCAATATGGAAGACCAGGTGCGCCTGAAAACTGAAATACTGGCTGGCGTGCTTGATGAAACATCCGTACATGGCCAGAAAGCCGAAATTCTTTCCTCTGAATACCCGGAAGCATTTGGCCTGCAGGCTCCGTGTACGGCAAAAAAACTTTGGCAGCACATCCTTGCAAAATTGTTGGAAGCAGGTCACCCTGGACTGGACAAATGGGAGCCAGAAATTTCTGTGATTCTTAACGAAGGCACCCTCTCCGATCGCATCCTGCGATCAATGAATAATGATTACTCTCTGACAGCTATTAAAAATACGTATCGCCACCTAGCAGATTGCCTGGCACAGAATAAGATGTTTTTGGGATAGTTTACTTCTTTTAGCCACAGATGGCTCGGATTCACTTACTTTCAATTTCGTTCGCAAATTGTTATGCGTTCTGCAAGCAGCTAAGAAGCTAAATCCAAAATCGTTTTCCGATTTTGGCCTTTATCAAAATCATCACATTTTCCGGATAGGGATTATTCACCTCAAACAAAGGAGTCATCTATCTTTCCGATCTCAACCACCTTTGATTTTCGCATTAGTATCCGTGTCAATCCGTGTAATCTGTGGCCAAAGAATTTAAACAAACTCTCCAGATATGGGTCAAGGCATACTTCGGCTTCTCGCGAACGGAAACAAATGCCTTTCTCATCCTGCTCCCTCTACTTGTCCTCATACTTTTCTCAGAGCCTGCCTACCGCTGGTGGATAACAAGCCGGCCGCCTGATTTCTCGAAAGACGCTCGTGCACTCGATAGCATTGTTGCACACCTTCAGTGGGACACAGACAGTCTCAAGGTTGAGCCCGAACGCACCGAAGCAATTTTCTTCCCTTTTAATCCTAACGTCTCATCACAAGATGAGTTTGTAAAATTAGGCCTGCCTTTAAGTATGGCAACACGTCTGGTCCGCTACCGTGCAAAGGGCGGTATGTTTCGAAAAAAAGAAGACCTGTTAAAGATTTACGGACTGGATTCCGCTTGGTTCATGCACGCAAAAGAATGGATCAACATACCTGATAAGCCTGCGCGGCCGAAACCCAATCGTGTAGTCCAAAAGCAACTTGTGACAGAAATGATTGACATCAACATGGCAGACTCTTTACAGTTGCTAAAAGTATATGGCATCGGGCCTGCCCTATCGAAACGAATCCGGACATTCCGCGACCGGCTGGGAGGGCTCGTTTCCATGAATCAATTGCGCGAGGTGTATGGGTTGGATACGGTTGTTGTGCGCCAGATGAGAAGTAAGTTCTTTGTGGCCGCTAACTTCCAGCCAAGAAAAATAAATCTGAATACTGTCACGCGTGAAGGGTTCAAACATCCTTACGTCAAATGGACAGAGGCACAGGCTATCCTCGCCTTTCGACTGCAACATGGGAATTTTCAGTCGATCGACCAGCTACAGGGGATTGATGTCCTTACCTCAGAGTGGATAGAAAAAATAAGACCTTACCTCACAGTTGAGTAATTGTCAGGTAGCCACCTCCATTTTCTCTTTGCGTGGGATGCTTTCTGCCAGCACTTTTATTTGCAAGGTGCCAGAGGTTGACCTGCGCACAGCCAAAGACCAAGTTACACCCTGCGTTTCAGCAGCCAATCTGTTTGTGGGTCATCCCCCATCATAAAGATGTGCTCTGAGAAACGTTTGAATCCCCACTTTTCATAAAACGCCTGCGCCTTGAAATTCCGCTCCCACACCCCCAACCATATCCACTCAAATTTCCTATCCCTTGCATATGCCAGCGCTTGCAGCATCAATGAGCGGCCCACTTTCTTCCCTTGAAAACTCCTATTCACGTACAGTCGCTGAATCTCGATGGAATTTATTCCCAAGAATGGCTCGGCCTCACGGCTCAATCGCAGCCTTAAGAATCCGGCGAGCTCCAATCCATCCCATGCCACATAGTATATGGATCCGGCCTCATTGAACTCTCGCTCAAATTGCTCGACGCTGTACGCCTCTTGTATGAAGGCGTTCATATTCTCCACGGTATTGAATTCACCGAAGGTATCGATTTGCGTTTCGATGGCCATCCGGCGCAGCACCGGGATATTTTCTGGTATTGCCGGCAAAATTTCCATGCCTGTGTATAGCGGTTAAGTCAAAACCTAAAGTGTGTCGTCCCTTCCGGTTATTTCTTCTCAACGAAGTTCTGAAAGGTGTAGAGGACACCTAATGAAAGTGCCTGACTAAACTGAGGGCTATTGTCCTGATCTTTGTCATACAGGAATATTCCACCCAGGCTAACATTGACATACTTGTTGACCTTTGCCGTGAGGTTCAAATCCATCCGATGGTCAACTTTGTTAATTTCAAGTGTCTCATAGTTGGCAAAAAGCACATAACGCCATTTCAGGTTCATGTTCGTTGCGATATCTCTATTGTATTCTGCCAGCATCTGAAAGGCCTTCCACTCAAAACGTGTGGAGCTGCCTACCTCAACGCCATAAGGTTTAACAGGATCCACGGCAACATATCGTCCATCATTGTTAGACAACAATGTTACCCGGGGTGCAAAGGGGGAAAACCTTACCTTAAAATAGTCCGACGGGTGATATTCCATACCCAATGACAATGTGATAAAAGTTGGCGCAAAAGATTCTGAAACCAATTGCGACTGTTCAGCACCATTGGCATCTTTGGCATACTTAAACCCTTTTGCGAACTGAGACTGGGCATTTAAGGCCACAAAGAAGTCCCACTTGCTACTGAAGGCTTGCCCATATTTGGTATCAAGAAAAATACGGTCCAGCGTCTTACGGACACCTTGCCCGGCATTGTTGACCATGCCATACGTCAAGTCAATCTCATTGTCCCATGATACTTTGTCTTTTTTGTAATTGGCCTTGTAGTTTAGCAAAGCCGTAAAGCCAAGTGAATTCACACCCCCCGCCTTCCAGTTGGAAGTAAAGGTAGCCTGATTAAGATTGAGGCCGGCCCTGAATGCTTTCTTCCAGTGCGTGGTCGAATCTACCTTGACAACCTGAGCTGCCGATTTGGCACCAAATAGCACAGAGAGGGCGACGATACAATAACCTATGCCGCAATGATTTTTCATCAGTTTTCGATTTTTGCGGGCAAAAATACAAAAACCTGATTATGGTCAAATAGTATCCAATTTGATTTCACTCAATGCCATCTCGGTGAGCGGCTTGGTAATGAACTTAATCACATAGTTATTATTGACGATTCTGTCAATGTCACGCTTGTTGTCTGAGCTGGACAGGATAATGACTTTGCACTTGGCGCGAACAACCTCCTTGAATTTTTCGAATTCGTATAAAAAAACAAACCCATCGACCACGGGCATGTTGATGTCCAGGAAAATAATATTGGGAAGGTTTTCAGGATTGTCCTGATTCTCGGTTAGGTAATCCAACGCACTTTTTCCTGAGTTTTTTACCTCAACCCGTCTGGCAAATTTCGTGATTTCAACTATCCTCTTGCTAATAAAGTTATCAGTGTCATTGTCATCCACCAGCATAACAAGATCAATATTACTTTCTGCAGCCATCATTCTTGGGGAGCCCCCACCTTATCAGTTATGTGCGCAAATTATCTTTTTTATTCACAAACAACGCACCCTCCAAAAGATAATAGGGAGATTGAAGTAAGGTATTGAGCAAATACGTCGAAAAACTGATCAGTTGGAATGGACTTTAAGCTTTTCGCCAACGACTAGGCTGAAATTTTTCTTCTCGTTCCAATCCATCAATTCCTTGATGGTGACCCCGTATTGGCGTGATACACTGTACAGTGTATCACTGGATTTTACTTCATGCAGCTCTGTAGTGGGCGAAGGCGGGCTTTTTACATCCATCAACATGGGTGTACTAATCTCTGCTGATATTACATGCTTGTTGTCAAGAGACGTAGGATGCACTGGTGGCCCGCCCTTCGGGCCCGAGCCCTCCAGGATCGGATCCCAGTTGAATGATTGATCTTCATCCAAGGCAGCAACGACAGCATTGTCCTCAACCTCCAGGCCGGCCGGCCTCCGGTTGGCAAGAAATAAGGTGACACCAGGTGTCAAGGATGAATTCTCACTCAAGTCATTGAACCTTAAAATAAATTTTTGCTGAATACCAAAACGCTGGCTGATCGTCCAAACATCTTCGCTGTGCTTTACCGTATACAGCTCCTCGGCTGCATGCTTTTTCTTTTTATGCAAGAAGTATAATTCCCCCTCCTTCAACGGCCGGTCAATTTCAATTTCATTGTAATGAAGAAACGCACTGAGTCCAATATTTCCCCTCCTGGCGATCGCCTGAAGTCCTTCTCCCTTCAGGACGCGAATAACCGGCAAACCATTAATTTCCAGTTCCTGTAGGTCGACGGGCTTGCCAATATTCGTATCTGCTTTAGCCGTAACGGCCAGCACGCCAAAGTTTGCGCTAACAGCGCCTTTCGGAATAATCACTACATATTCCCTGTCATCCGGTATTCGGTCTGCCTTCAACCATTTGTTAAAGTCACGAAGCTGCTGCTCATCGGCTGACGTTTGCTTTGAAATTTCAGCGAGTGTTGTTCCTCCTTGAACTTGTATGGTAGTTACTTCCATCGATGCTTTGCCTTGCACTGCATCTTCAAAAGCAACCTTGTGGGCAATAAATTTTCTCACATACCAATAGGTCTCGGGTGTGATTTCTATATGCCGCGTACCAAGGTCTCTTTCCCCCACCAGGCGCATCACTCCGCCCGCTCCCATTTGGTAGGATTGCAGGGCGTATAACCAATTGTTAAAATAATGATTGCATTGTTTTAAATAACGAGCGGCTCCCCTGCTGGCGCTTGCAATGTGCATACGTTCATCCACTTCACTATCTACGCGAAGGCCCATCTCCTGGGCAGTAAAATCTTTAAACTGCCAAAACCCTACCGCGTTGGAAGATGACACAGCGTCAGGGATTAGGGCACTCTCCTGCAAGGACAGATATTTGAAATCGTCCGGTAGTCGCTCTTCGGAAAAAACTTTCTCGATGATGGGAAAATAGGTCCTGGCACGCTCTACTTTTATATTGAAATACTTCAGGTGCAGGGTTAGGGCATCAACATCTTTCTGGATATCACGACGGGCATCATCACGAATGGTAAGCGTCATTCCCGCAAATTGCATTTTGTGGGGTACTTGCGGAGATTGGCCGAAGGCAGCGGCTCCGCAAAAAATAAGCGCTGGAGCGAAATGTCTCATGAACGAGACAAAGATAGTGGTAAATCCTTATATTTTCCTCATTAGCAGGATCCCGTCCCGGACTGGTACCAGCACGTTTTCAACTCGCGCGTCTTCCTGAATTTTGTGGTTAAATGCCATAACCGCCTTCGTATCTTTATCGGGTTTAACCTCTACGACTTTTCCGCTCCATAATACATTATCCGCCATAATGAAACCTCCGGAGGGCACTTTGTCAATCACCAGGTCAAAGTACTTCGAGTAGTTTTCTTTGTCAGCATCTATCCAGACAAGGTCAAAGGGTCCGTCTAATTCGTTTATGAGGGTTACCGCATCGCCAACCAGGTAATTGATGCTGGCGTTCCTGTCTGACTCCTCAAAATATTTTCGCACCCTGGCCTCAAGTTCTTCATTGATGTCAATCGTATAAATTTTTCCGCCTGGTTCAAGGCCTTCGGCCAGGCACAAAGCGGAATACCCGGTAAAGGTCCCAACTTCAAGAATTTTTCGAGGACGAATCATATGACTGATCATGGAAAGGAAGCGTCCCTGCAAATGTCCGGACAGCATCCGCGGTGAAAACACACCAACATGGGTATCACGATTAATCTTCTTTAGCAAAGACGACTCTTGAGAAGTATGCGCTTCTGCATAGGTATTCATCGTCGGATTTACGATCTCCATACTAAATTCTTGTGGTTGGGTAGGCTATTTCGGTTCCATGATCAGGTAACTCAACTTCTCTTCATCAAACATCTCATGTGCAAGGGCTGCGATATCGTCGGCTGAGGTCTTCTGGATACGTCCAAAGATTTCTTCCAGCGTCGGAATCTTACCCATGTCGAGCAAACTGCGACCCATCATGATCATGAAACTAATGTTGCTCTCCTCAGCCATAGCCACCTGCCCCAATATTTGTTCCTTCGCTGACCTCAGTTGCTTGACGCCCAGCCTTTCCTCACGGAACTTACGGAGCTCTTCCTTCACCAGTGAAATCACTTTTGACACCTGGGACGGCTCGGTCCCAAATGAAATGGCAAATAATCCGGTATCTGTAAAGGGAACAAATTGAGCCCCGATGGAATAAACAAATCCATGCTTTTCACGAACCGAAAGGTTCAACCGGGAGTTTAGATTGGAGCCTCCCAGAATATTGGTCATTAAATACAGGGTGTGCCGTTTCGGATCTGCCATGGAATAGGACGTTTTGCCGATGGCACAACGGGCCTGCTTGATGGGGCGTTTTAAATTGATTTCTTTTGGCTTGTAGCCTGAAAACTTCTTCCGAACATGCCGGGAAGCTATGGATGGAATTCGGCCCATATATTTTTCCGCAAGGCGGACGACTTCATCGGGTTCAATATTGCCGACACAAGAGAATACAATATGGCTCGTGTCAATGTGGTTCCTGACAAAGGCCCTGAAGTCGGCGTGTTTGAAGGTGCGAATGGTTTTTTCGGTTCCAAGAATATTCATTCCCAAAGGATGTCCGGCAAAGATCGCTGCATCAAACTCATCTTGCAGCGACCCCTCCGGATCGTCATAGTACATGGACATTTCTTCCAGGATGACGCTGCGTTCCTTTTCAATTTGTTTGGCTGGGAATACAGATTCAAAAGTAATATCACTGAGCAACTCTACCGCCCGTTCAAAATAGTCGTCTCGGAGGGACGCATAGAACAGGATTTTTTCTTTGTCGGTGAATGCATTGAGTTCACCCCCCAATGACTCAAGCCGGTTGATGATGTGAAAGGCTTTCCTTTTTCTCGTGCCTTTAAAGGCCATATGCTCCCAGAAGTGAGCGATACCCTGGTTGGCCAGCGTCTCATCCCGACTGCCAATGTCCAGCATGATGCCGCAATGGACAATCTTGGTAGAGGTGACGCGGTTATGAACGATGCGAATACCATTCTTCAGGGTATGGATGAAATATTCTCTCATATTGAACCGGCAAGTTAAACCACCTTGAGGAATTGTCTCAACTACGAACACAAACGACCGCTGGCGGTCGCGCCCTTGACAGGTTACTGTAATTTTCATTAAAATTGGGCCTAATTCTGGCACATACCTTGCAAACTTAATTTAACATGGAAACACAAAAAGTTAAGACCTGCTTTACCATCACTTTCACGGATGATCAATACTCGCACGCAAAGTCTTATGTGGAGGACATGAAAAAACACCCCCGGCGGGTTTTCTGGGAAGGCAAAGATGGCAAGTCTGAGGAGGAATTAGTGGTGGAGCAAATTGCCCACAGGATTCTTTCAGGCTTTTATAATAATGACCCCTTCCGGGCTGGCAAGCATATTGTACGGATGGATAGCATGACAGCAGCCTAGCCGCTGAGTACTCAAGATTCGTAATTCATTATTCGTAATTTCGTAATTCTCTCATCAGACCTTTCCAGCCGGGTTCCCAAACA
>JAYWDR010000495.1:0-3260 GCA_043779735.1 Cyclobacteriaceae bacterium
CCGGTCCAGTTGAGCCGCAGTAACTCTGGTCCATCCGGTTTCAGGTGGAATGCATGGGTTATCTTTTCTTCCACCGACCAGTCCTGGTGGAAGTCGAGGAAGGAATTGATAAAATCATGGTGGGTCATATGCACCGCATCTTGCATCGGGTAGGAGTCATCGGTACACCCCAACTGAACAAAAATATCCCATGCTGCACAGAAGCCCTTGTTCCGTAAGGTGCCTCGCAACATCGTTTTTACTTTTTCGAGCCCGTATAATTCACGGTAAGTCAGCGAATCCCGGTTGGCATAACCTTCAAACTCGCCAAAGCCCGGTACCGTCACCGGCGTGATTCGTTTGAACAATTGCTGATAGGGAATGTATTTAAACTCACCATTTCGCAAAAATCGGGCAGTGCCTTGTCCGGCCATGACTACATTGCGGGGGTTCCAGGTAAATTTATATCGCCAGGGGTTTTCAGGATCGGTATCCGGAGCAATCAGTCCACCAGTAAATGATTCAAACGAATACAATTCTCCTCCTTCGCTTTTGATCCTGTCAATCACCTGCATGGCGCTCATGTGATCAATACCGGGATCCAGACCACATTCGTTCAGGAATAAAAGCCCTTTCTTCTTCGCCTCAGAATCCAACGATCGCATTTCTTCAGATACATAACTGGCCGTTAATAAATGCTTGTTGAATTGAAGACATTTCCTGGCAACGAGCGGATGAAACATCGCCGGCAACATGGAGATGACCACATCGCTCTGCTGGATAACCTCCAGAGAATTTTCCTGTTGTATATCAAAGTAAATGGCTGTAGCTGAAGCAGAATTCCCAATACGTTCTTTCGCCGCCACGAGGGAAACATCGCCCACCGTAATTTTCCATGATTGTTGGACAGCGTGACTGATCAGATAACCAATCAATGCCGTTGATGAACGACCTGCCCCCAGTACCAAAATAGATTGCATAGCTGAAATTTTCTGTAATTTATCCTGAATTTAGGATTCATTTTCCATTGTCAGCGGAATCGTTTAACTTTCTAATCCTTCATTAAAAAAACTATGAAGAACTCATCTAACCTTTCCTTCTTTGAACATTTGGAGGATCTTGATACCGAATCCAAATATCTGGTGCACAAAGCAAAAGAAGCCACCCAACACGCCTATGCGCCCTATTCAAAATTTCTGGTAGGCGCCGCTATTTTGCTGGATGACGAGACCCTGGTAACCGGATCGAATCAGGAAAATGCCTCCTACCCACTGTGCATGTGTGCGGAACGTGTAGCGCTCTATTCAATCGCCTCACAATACCCCGGAAAGGTCATAAAAAAAATTGCAGTAGTAGCGCACAAAAAAAATCACAAAGAATTGAGTTGTGCCACCGCCTGTGGCGCCTGCCGGCAGGTGATGATAGAATTCGAGATGCGACAAAAGAAACCCATTGAAGTGATCATGTTGGGGAATGATAACCAATGGATTAAGTGCGCATCAGTAACTTTCCTCCTCCCCTTCAATTTTAATTTCCCGGAATAGGTATTCTGATGGAAGAAAAAAATATTGCATTTCCCTGCGAAGCCCGCTACTACAAACTGGGAAAAATGGACGCCACTACCCGCCAGGTATGGGTCGTCCTGCATGGTTACGGTCAACTGGCTCAATTCTTCATTAAGAAATTCCAAACCCTGTCCGAACAAAATATCTGCGTCATCGCCCCTGAGGGACTTTCACGTTTCTATTTATCCGAATTGACCGAGCAGGGAAGAAAAGATAATAAAGTCGGCGCTACCTGGATGACCCGTGAAAACAGGACCGTGGATATCCGGAATTATATCACTTATTTGGATGCTGTCTGCGAGCATGAATTAAAATCATTCCCAAATATTCCCGTTACCGTATTGGGGTTCTCGCAGGGATCGGCAACCGCCTGCCGTTGGGCTACCCAGGGCAAAATAAAATTCGAAAAACTTATCCTTTGGGCCGGCATCTTTCCTCCCGACATGGACTTTAAAGTCGGTCATGATATTCTCTCCATGAAGAAAACGTACCTGGTGGTCGGAAAGCACGACCCGTATTTAAATGAAGATCGGATGAAAGAATTTAAACAGTTAGCTTCTCAACTCGGCATTCAGCCTGAAATAATTTCATTTGAGGGGAAACATGAGATAAATGAGGAAGTATTGTCAAGGTTGATTTAGCCACTAAAGCAACAAAGTTTCACAATAACTACTTAAATCTTCTTCGTGATTCCTTAGTGCCTTCGTGTCTTAGTGGCAAAAACTATTTCCTCCTGAATTTTTCTCTTATAAACCCCACCCCATAGCCAGTCAACTGTACGAGACCTGAGGCGACGCTGAGAAAAGCAATCTGAAGAGAGTGTGTCATCCGAAATCCATCAATGAGAATTGCCAACCAATAAAGTCCGTAACATAAAACCATTCCCTCTCCCAACCACGGATTAAAAAGCGTCACAAACGGAATGCAGATCAGACCCAGGAGAAATAACACCGGAAACCAGTGTGTCACTTTGATCTCTTCCGGGTGGACCTTCCCCACCAGAGCGCGACCGCGGCCAAACCCCTTCACCTGATGATAAAATTGCCGGAGTGTGGTCCTCCGCTTATGATAAACGAATGCCTCTGGTATCAGTCCCACACGAAAGCCCGCTTTCCGGATGCGGATACTTAACTCAATGTCTTCAGCCTGCCGGTCGAAGTGAAAGCCTCCGGTTTTTTCAAAGACCGCCCGACTAATGCCCATGTTAAAGCTGCGCGGCTGAAACCGGGCATCATTGTTTTTTCCGCCGCGAATCCCACCGGTGGTTAGCCCGGAAGACATTGTGTAGGCCATCGCCTGCTGGAGTGGCGTAAATTTATTGTGCCCGCGGTCCGGACCACCCCAGGCATCTAGATGCTCTGAAGAAAGACATTTCTCCACAGTCTCAAAATACGTGGGCGGCAATATGCAATCCGAATCAAATACGACGAAGTACGCTCCTTTGGCTTGTTGAAACCCTACATTACGGCTTGGACCCGGACCACTGTTGGGTTTATAGAAATATTGAATGGAAAGTTTGGAGGAATATTTCTCATACACAGACTCAGACCTGATTTGGGAGCCATCCTCCACAATGATTACTTCAAAATTCCGGAAGGTTTGAACCGTAAAGCTCAGCAACAATTCATCCAGTTCCTCCGGCCGGTTAAAGACGGGTATAACGACCGAGTATCTGGGTGTCTCCTTCATTCCTTCACAAAAGTAACAAATGGCAGC
>JAYWDR010000496.1:0-3257 GCA_043779735.1 Cyclobacteriaceae bacterium
CGATCGGGCTTGCCTCGGAACTCGGCCGCCCTGAGACCTTTGAAGATTTCCCAAATAGAGACACTCAAGGCAAAGACCCATTCATCCCCGTACGCCAAAGGTAGCCGTTGCTCCAAGCTTGTCAAGGGTGGTACAAGTGTCGATCTTGGTTTTGATTTTTTTTTAGAATCGACACCCTTGACAAACTTTCCGCAACTTGCTAAGGGGCGGCTTATCGGGGAAGAATGGTCGGTTAAACTCTTTCAAAGAATTCTTACCTTAGGCGGCAATGAAGTGCCTGGCTAAGTTCAGTGTTTCAAAGGCAAACTAAATCTAAAAGTCGACGATGGCAAAGACAAAGGAATTCAGTTTTATAGGTCCGACGTTAAAGTTTTCGATCGCAGGATTATTTATCCCTGGATTCACTGCAATCGTAATTTTAGGTATTCAAATGGGAATTGCCTTCCTAGGAGTGGAGTGTTCCAATTCATGGAAGGTCTTATGGACATTAACTTCGATAGCAACGATTGTGTCTCCGGTCATTTTCATTCGCCTCATGAATGTCAGAGCGGCAAACGGATACAATTTAACTTCCAAAGAAATCTTAATTTTCAACATCGCGGAGTACACGTTTATACAATGTACACTGGCTCCTTTCTTTACCACTGGAAAGACGCTATGTTACGTGACTGATGGACAAAACGGGTTGGAGTTTGCATTTACAGGCTGGATGGCAATTCCTTGCCTGGTAATATTTAGTTTGGTTTTTGACTTTGTAAGAAAAAGAAATCGGGACCAATAGCATTTAAAGGCTTGGAAAATCTACAAAACCTGATCCTCGAAGAGATATACCTCCGTTATGGGAGCAGGACTGGAACGTCGTTGAATACATTCATCCGCGCTAAGCTTCGTAGGAATCCCGGAGACCTTGAGTTTACAATCGACATAAAAGCAACATTGACTGACCTTGAGGAGCGAGGTATTGTGAAATGGGATGCAGAGTCAATGGCTAATAAGGGAAGCGGGTTTCAAAATTCTGCGGAATATAAGCAGCGATTGGGAACTACCGTGGCGGGTGAACCGCAAACTCTGGAGAACATCTACTTAGAAGTTCAATTGACTCATCATAAGGGGTTAGACTATGCCAGGGACATTTTTGACCGGGAGGTGCTGAGAAAATCGACCCTCTCCGCTAACACGTGGATGAAAAGCCTGACCGTCATTCTTTCGGTCACCTCAATCTTAACGTTGATTGTTCAAGTAAAGCAATGTGACGTATCTAACAAGCAATCACAAGTGCCAGGACAAGATTCGATTCGCAATAATAAGACTACTTCGTCAACAGAAACATTCGACGAGAACGGAAATTGGTTCAGTGTTCACAACGACAAAGACGAATATGGCTATGCTGACAGAAACGGGACTATCAGAGTCCCTTATGGTAAGTACAGTATTTGCTACACCGACACCTTTAAGACTTTCGCCATTGTTACAGCTCACAATCGGGATTTTGTCGGGATTAACAAAAAGGAAAAGATTCTATTTGAGATATTCCCATTTGACAATGGCCCAGATGAAGTTAGCGAAGGTCTTTTTAGAATTGTACAAGGCGACTCAATAGGATTTGCAAACATGTAAGGCCAAATCGTAATCAAGCCAAAATTTACTGCTGTATCAATGTTTTCGGGCCGGCTTGCAGCCTACAGTAAGGATTGCAAGAAAACGAAAGATGGAGAGCATTGGGCCTGGACCGGGGGAAAGTGAGGTTTCATTAACAAGACGGGAGAGAAGGCTATTGATCCGATCTATGAGGCTGTCTTAATTCCTTTCGACCAAGGCAGGGCCAAGGTAAAATTTAAAGGGCAAGAATTCTGGATTGACGAAAAGGGAAAAAAGATTTAAGTGTCTCGTTTCCTTTCGGACCAGATCCGAGGATTTCGACTAGTGTGCAATACTGCAAACACTTCGACGAGTTTTTGTTTTTCATTGATTGTGAAATGGACAAGAAAGGGGAACCTTGGGATAAGCATGCAGCGCACATTGTCATATCGGACGGAATAGAGGCTTGCATTCTTTTTCAACGACCCGATTTGAGCCTTTACCTGCTTTTGAAAGTGGCCGCCTAGCCCAGGGAGCTGTTCATTGTACCAGTCTGTTGCGTCTTGTATATCTTGTAAAGCCTCCTGGTCGATCGATATCTTGTACAGGGCCATTAAGGTTTAAGCATCCTGGAACCTTTGTTCCAATCAATCATTCTGGCAGGATTTTGACGTGACTTCTTGATACGCTGCTGAACCAATTTGCGATGCTCTTCCGGTATCTCCATTTTGTCATTCCAAATCGCATCATTTAGCTTCAATTTTTCTGAAGGAGAAAGCTGTTTTACTATTTCTTCCAACTGCTGAAAACTCAAATCAATCTTAACATGCACATTGCTCATGATTTCCGTCGATTTTGCTTGTCTAAAGTTAAACAAAAATAAGCATCCTTTGAGTTTATCAACCATGTCTAATCAAACGATTTTCCTGACAAAAAAATCTTCCCCATCTTCACCCGAACTTGTGAACAATTAAAATACCCGAAAATGACATTGCCCCCCGTTCAAAGTGGGAGGGAATGTGAAAGAGCAAAGAAAACTTACAATCGACCGAGTCAGGCAATGCCAGCGTTTTAAAGCGCTTTCTGACCAGGAGGCATTGCGGGTCATCGAAACTATTGAAAGACTCTCCGTTATCCTTTACGATCTTTACAGAAGCAATAAAACCGGAAGCCATGAAAACCACCGACCTGCTGCAAACCTTCGGAAAGGGAAAGATTAGTTTAGAAAAGTCCACAACCATCAAAAACGCAGTGATCTACACGCGCGTCTCTTCCAAGGAACAAGCTGACACAAACCAAAGCCTTGAAACTCAAAAAAAGTATTGCCTTCAGTATGCGCTCAAGCATGAACTGAATGTTTTGGGCTTCTTTGGTGGCACTTACGAGAGCGCCAAGACCGATGAGCGCAATGAGTTCAACAGAATGATTCGATTTGTGCGGAATCAGCATGAAGGCATTTCACTAATTCTCGTCTACAGCCTAGATCGTTTCAGCCGAACCGGCGACAACGCCATCTTTATTTCATCAGAACTAAAACGACGAGGTATTTCTATCGTGTCGGTTACACAGCCAATTGACGTATCGACCCATTCGGGCGTATTACAGCAGAATATACAATTCATTTTTAGCAAGTATGATAATGACCTCCGGCGGGAGAAATGCATTACTGGCATGAGAGA
>JAYWDR010000497.1:0-3254 GCA_043779735.1 Cyclobacteriaceae bacterium
GGGATTTTTCTCATTGAAAATATCTCAGTAATCATGCAAGTATCGTATTTTAAATACACCAGGAGAAAATATGGTGAGGGCCGCAGAATTTTCCTCATGTCGCCATTGCATCACCACTTTCAAAAGAAAAATATTCACGAATCGAAAATAGTTACACGCTTTTGGATCGTAGGCATCCTGTTGGCGATTTTCAGTTTGGCAACATTAAAACTTCGTTGATAGATACGTATGGCAGAACGAATAGTCATATTGGGAGGAGGAGAAAGTGGAACCGGAGCAGCAATCCTGGCCAAGGCGAAGGGCTTTGATGTGTTTGTGTCTGATCAGGGGCAACTGCAAGAAAAATATAGGCTGGATCTTCTTCACCATGCTATTGAGTTTGAAGAAGGGAAGCACTCGGAAGATAAAATCGTCAGCGCAGACCTCATAGTCAAAAGCCCGGGAATTCCGGAAAAGGCAGACATCATAAAAAAGATCAGGTCAAAGAAAATCGCCGTTATCGATGAGATTGAATTTGCCTTCCGGTATCTGAAGGGGAAAGTCATCGCTATCACTGGTACTAATGGCAAGACCACCACCACCTTGCTTATCTATCATCTTTTGAAGGCGGCCGATAAGAAGGTTGCCTTGGCTGGAAATGTGGGTGAAAGCCTGGCACGTAAAGTAGCTACCGAGGATTGCGATTGGTATATCGTGGAGATCAGTAGTTTTCAATTGGATGGCACACAAACGTTCCACCCGCACATTGGTATCCTTTTGAACATCACACCAGACCATCTTGATCGCTATGATAATAGGATGGCGAACTATGTCAACAGCAAATTCAAGCTTGTGAAAAACATGGGCTCCAAGGACTATTTCATTTATTATGTGGAGGACCCCATTGCGGGTCGGGAAGCAAGGCAGCGGTCCACAGAAGCCTACCGAGTAGAAGTCTCGCTGGATCCTGAAGCCATCACGTCGGCTCACTTTGACGGGAAGAAAATGGTTTTTCAGTTTGGAAAGAAGTCTTTTAAGATCGCGCAATCAGACACCACACTCAAGGGTACTCATAATTTGATAAACACAATGGCAGCCGTGTCTGCGGCATTCCTGGCTAAAGTACCGGACTCAAAAATTCGCGAAGCGTTAAAGACTTTCAAAAACGCTCCTCACCGGCTGGAGTCAATTGCTACGATCAATGGAGTTGAATTTGTCAATGATTCAAAAGCTACCAATGTAGACTCTGTTGTATACGCCTTAGGCAGTTACGACAAGCCACTGATCTGGATCGCTGGTGGAATTGACAAAGGCAATGATTATAACCTGATAAAAAGTGATGTTGAGAAGAAAGTGAAAACACTGATCTGCCTTGGCAAGGATAACGAGAAGCTTAAGAAGTTTTTTGGAAAAGTAGTACCCAGAATAGTGGAGACTCAAAGCGTCCGGGAATTAGTACAACTGGCATTGCAAGCGGCGGAGAAAGGTGATGTGGTGCTTCTCTCTCCAGCGTGCGCCAGTTTTGATTTGTTTAAGAACTATGAAGATCGGGGCAATCAGTTTAGAGACCAGGTATTAAAACTGAAGGAAGAAACGGAGCATGTAAAAGCGTAATCCTGAAAAAATTATGACAATGAAAAAGTTCAAAGAGTGGTCGGACCAAAATCTGCAAGGGGACCCTGTTATTTGGGCAGTGGTCTTCGCCTTGTCAATTATCAGCATCCTTGTGGTGTACAGTTCTATTGGAACGCTGGCCTACAAGCGCACCGTGAGTCCTGAGATGTATTTGGTCAAACACACCTTCATGGTGTTTCTGGGATTAGCCGCTATGTGGATAGCGCACAAAATTGATTACCGCTACTACTCCAAAATTTCACGTCTTGCCTTGTGGGTAAGCGTCCCACTGCTTGTTTACACTTTTACCAATGGAACGACCATCAACGATGCGGCGAGATGGATCACGGTACCCATTCTAAATACTTCTTTTCAACCTTCGGATTTTGCAAGCCTGGCGCTCATCATCAATCTCGCAAGCATGTTGTCCAAGAAGCAACAGAATATTGAGGACATAAAGGAATCGTTGATTCCAATGTTGATTTGGTGCGGTGTGATTTGCGGGCTGATTGCTCTGACGAATTTATCCACCGCCGTTTTGCTGTTTGCCACGTGCATGCTTGTCATGTTTATTGGTCGTGTGCCAGTGAAATATCTCGCGATGCTGGCATTGGTGGGATTGTTGGCTGGGACTGTGGCGCTGAAATTTGGGGTGCGCGGTGAGACTGCCAAGAACCGGATCATGAGCTTCGTCAACGGCAGCGAACTTCCGTTTCAGGCCAAACATGCACGCATTGCGGTCGCCACCGGAGGCGTGGTAGGCAAGGGCCCCGGGAACAGTGATCAACGGAATATTCTTCCACATCCCTATTCTGATTTTGTATATGCAATCGTCATTGAAGAGTACGGAATGATTGGAGGCGTTTTGGTGCTGTCGCTGTATCTCATTCTCCTTCATCGTGGTATGAAGGCAGCTTATAATTCGGAGCGAGCCTTTGGAGGATTGCTCTCTGCCGGTCTGAGTTTCGATTTGGTTTGTCAGGCCATGGTAAACATGGGCGTGGTAGTGGGCCTGGGCCCGATTACGGGTCAACCACTTCCATTGATTAGTATGGGTGGAACGGCGATGGTGTTTACCGGATTGTCGGTAGGAATTATTTTGAGTGTGAGCCGTGGCGAACAGGAAGAAAATTGGGGGCAACAAGCTGACCAGGAAGAGATGAGGGACAATAAGAATTTAGAAATGAAAGCAGCATAAAAGACTTTGGAGACAAACGAACCATATCGACTTATAATTAGTGGCGGTGGCACTGGAGGTCATGTGTATCCAGCCATCGCCATTGCAAACGCTTTTCGGGAGCGTCATCCGACAGCGAACATTCTTTTTGTGGGTGCTATCGGAAAAATGGAAATGGTGAGGGTGCCTGAGGCTGGCTATAGGATAATAGGGCTGTGGATCAGTGGTTTAAAAAGGAGTCTCTCATTGTCCAACCTTCTGCTCCCATTCAAGGTGGTAGCCAGTTATCTGAAAGCACAGAAAATTATCAAGGAATTCAGGCCGCATGCCGCGGTGGGTACGGGTGGCTACGCCAGCGGCCCCATGATGATGGTGGCAACACGATTCAAAGTTCCTACCATACTCCAGGAGCAAAATTCTTACGCTGGGCTTACCAACAAACAACTGGCGAATAAAGTGCAGCGCATTTGTGTAGCATATCCTG
>JAYWDR010000498.1:0-3253 GCA_043779735.1 Cyclobacteriaceae bacterium
ATAACATAGGGTGGATTATTGCGAAACTGTTCCATCATATACTTGATTTGCAGTTCTCCCTCCGCACCCGCCCTTACCACATTGATAAGGCCTTCTTTGTAGAGCCCAAACTCACCATACATGTCCACAAGCCAGCCATACAGACTCCTGCCTTCATCCTTTGCCACCGCCGCCATGGCCGCAAAAAAAGCACATGCTGATACAGCATCCTTATCCCGTACGAAATCTCCCACCATGTACCCGTAACTCTCTTCGCCAGCTGCGATAAATCTCTTTTTGCCTTCGTTGTCCCGAATTAACTCCGCGATGTATTTGAAGCCTGTCAGGGTATTTATGCATTCTACGCCGATCTGCTCGGCCATCTTGTCAATCAGTTCGGTAGTTACGATCGTTTTGACGATGTAGGCGTTTTCTTTGTTCTTTATATTCTTAAGAATAAACCACATCATCAGACTCAGGGCCTGGTTGCCATTGAGGAGAAAAAATTCCCCGTCCTCGTTCTTAATTCCAATGCCAACGCGGTCCGTGTCCGGATCGGTGGCCATCACCAGATCAGCATTGAGGGAAGCAGCTTTTTTCAAAGCAAGAGCCATCGCAGACCGCTCCTCCGGATTTGGCGACGCGATCGTAGGGAAATTCCCGTCCGGGACCTTTTGCTCCTCGATGATGTTGACATTCTTAAAGCCCAGCCTCTTCAGACATTCTGGAACCATAGTAATTCCAGCACCATGTAGACTAGAGTACACAATGGAAATATCATTGTGACGGAAGATGCTGTCCTGGCGGGGAATCAGTTTCATGACTTCCTGGTAGTACGCTTCTTCTACTTCGCGTCCAATTATTTTGATCAAGGCGGAATCTGGCGTAAACTTTATTTGATTAAAGTCCTTGATGGCATTGACTTCCTTGATAACGTTCTCGTCATGCGGGGGCACTAACTGCGCACCGTCATTCCAATAGGCTTTGTAGCCATTATATTCTTTGGGATTGTGAGAGGCCGTGATCACCACCCCTGATTGGCAATTCAGATGCCGAATGGCAAAAGAAAGAAGCGGAGTGGGCCTGAGTTCAGGGAACATGTGTACTATTATTCCGTTGGCAGAAAATACATTGGCCGTCACTTGGGCAAAGTAATGGCTGTTATTCCGGCAGTCGTGAGCTATCGCTATCTGGATAGTTTGACCTGGAAACGCTTTCTTGAGGTAATTGGCCAGACCTTGTGTGGCTGACCCAATGGTGTATTGATTAATGCAGTTAGATCCAACCCCCATGATGCCCCGAAGTCCACCGGTGCCAAACTCAAGACTCTTGTAAAAGCTGTCAATCAGCTGACGGGAATCTTCTTTTGCCAGTAATGCCTCGACATTTTTCTTCGACTCCGCATCGATTGAACTTGCAAGCCATTGCATCGCGGTGGCTTTAGATTGCCTCAATAAATCAATGCTCATGATGTAATTAGTCGGTTAGTGGTAACAGTATTCGGTAATCGGTTCTTGCCGGTGACTGATTACAGAATACTGATCACCATTTCATTTTACAAATTCCCTCTCATAGCTTGTTCTCGTTCAATGGATTCAAACAACGCCTTGAAGTTCCCTTTTCCAAAAGATTTAGCTCCGTTGCGTTCTATGATCTCAAAAAACAAAGTAGGTCGGTCTTGTACAGGCTTGGTGAATATCTGCAGCAGATAGCCTTCATCATCCCGGTCGATGAGGATATTCTGTTTTTTAAGTTCTTTAATGTCCTCGTTGATCTTACCAACCCGCTCCAGCACATCCACGTAATAGGTGTCGGGCACATAAAGGAATTCTACTCCCCGATTTCTCAACGCGGCCACTGTTTCGATAATGTCATCGGTTGCAATGGCGACATGTTGTACACCAGGCCCTTTGTAAAAGTCGAGATACTCTTCAATCTGAGATTTCTTCTTGCCATCTGCCGGTTCATTAATTGGGAACTTAATATACCCATTTCCGCTGGAAACCACTTTTGACATAAGCGCACTGTATTCCGTTGAAATATCGCTGTCATCAAACGTCACCAGCAGCTTAAATCCCATCGCTTTCTCATAAAAGTCCACCCAGTAATTCATTTTCCCCAGTTCCACATTTCCAACGCAATGATCTACGTACTTCAGGCCTATGCCTGCACGCGTAAAACTGTTTTTCACTGGTTTGTAGCCTGGAAGAAATGGACCTTTGTAGTTCTTTCTCTCCACGAATGTGTGGAGGGTCTCACCATAGGTGTGTATAGCTGACACCACTACCTCACCGAATTCATCATTCATGGTCTGCGGTGCAAAAGCCGGGTGGGCTCCGCGCACGATTGTTTCGTTGAACGACTTTATGGCGTCATCAACCCATAGTGCCAATACTTTTACCCCATCGCCATGTTTCTTGACGTGTTCGGCAATTTCAGATGTCGGCTGAAGGGCAGTGGTAAGGACAAATCGAACTTTATCCTGTTGCAGGACATAGGAGGCACGGTCACGCACACCGGTTTCGGGCCCGGCATAGGCAACAAGGTCAAACCCAAAGCAATGTTGGTAGTACAGGGACGCTTGTTTGGCGTTGCCTACGTAAAACTCAATATGGTCGGTGCCGTTGATGGGCAGAAAATCTGGTTTCATTGTCGTGCTTTTAGAACTGTCAAAATTAACTATTCGGCAGGTTTGTTTTATTATCTGCCGGCATTTCTCTAATCTTGGCAAAATTTCGAAAAATGGACATTAAAGCGTTGGAAGAGGCCCTTTTAGAGATCATCAAAAGCCGCCTGGAATTGGTAAATCTTGACTACAGCAATCCTAAGTATGATGAACTGGAAGAAAAGCTTCACGATTTAGAGGACGACTTTCAGGATACCTTTGGCGATGAACTTGAAGGTGCCTTACAAGAAGTTCACGATGAGTTCTGCCCTGATACCGATGTGCTTGTGCCCATAGCATATATCGCAAAGTCGTATATGATCAGCGACAAAAATGAATACTCGGTGGCGTCCACAGAGGGCGTATTTGTAGAAATGGATGACTATCCCGGAAAAGACACCAAGCTCGTGATCGTCCCGAATCCTGTGAGAATCATATTGAATATCGGAAGCGACAAACAGCAGGTAGTTTGGACTGCAAAGTAAAATTAATCCAGAGGGTCATAGGGGTTAAAAATTTCCCGCAGATCTACGCAGATTAAATACACGCAGATTTTCGCGGAAGAAGAATTGCGGCCTACCTATAAATCTACGTCACTCCATCAGCGCA
>JAYWDR010000499.1:0-3253 GCA_043779735.1 Cyclobacteriaceae bacterium
GTTTCTATGCTGGTTCGGGTACAGGCACTTTCAGCTCACCCCAGCATGTTGTCATTGGGGGACCCAATGGGCCCGGGGCTCACAGGGCAAAAGATTTCAATGCGGACGGAAAGCTTGATTTGGCTGTTGGGAATGCAAACAACAACACCATCGGCATTTATCATGGAGATGGAGCAGGTGCGTTTGTGTTGACCCAAAGTATCCCCGTTGGGGGATTTCCTAATTACTTTTTGATCTCTGATTTCAATGGAGATGCACTGGTTGATATCGCCAGCTCAAATTTGACCACCAACAATTTTGGAGTCCTCCTTGGCATCGTACCGCCCACAATCACTAGCTTCACTCCCACAAGTGGTCCAACAGGTATCACCGTAATTATCACCGGAACAAACTTCACGGGAGCAACAGTCGTAAGCTTTGGCGGAACAGCGGCAGCATCATTTACTGTGGTGTCGGCAACCAGCATCACAGCCATTGTGGCTGCCGGAACATCAGGAAATGTTTCAGTGACCACTCCAGGGGGAACTGCCACCGGTCCCGGCTTTATCTTTATCCCCGCACCTACTATTACTTCGTTCACGCCAACGAGCGCCGGTAGCGGCATCACGGTGACCGTCACCGGCACAAATTTTACCGGTGCAACAGCCGTGAGCTTTGGCGGAATGGCAGCGGTTTCATTTATTGTGGTGTCAGCGACGAGCATCACAGCGGTAGTGGCGTCCGGATCTTCTGGAAGTGTCTCAGTGACAACCCCAGGAGGAACAGCCACCAGTCCCGGCTTTATTTTTATCCCCGCACCGACTATTACCTCCTTAACGCCAACCAGTGGTGTTAGCGGTATAACGGTGACGATTACCGGAACCAACTTCACGGGAGCAACAGCCGTGAGCTTTGGCGGAACGGCAGCAGCGTCATTTACTGTGGTTTCGGCAACCAGCATCATAGCGGTAGTGGCGTTAGGATCTTCAGGGAACGTTGCCGTTACCACACCGGGCGGAATAGGCACAAGCCCCGGCTTTATTTTTATTTCCCCACCAACTATTACCTCCTTTTCGCCAACCAGCGGCACTAGCGGCATAATGGTGACGATTACCGGAACCAACTTCACGGGAGCAACCGCAGTGAGCTTTGGCGGAACGGCAGCAGCGTCATTTACTGTGGTATCGACTACCAGCATCACAGCGGTAGTGGCGTCAGGATCTTCAGGAAATGTTTCAGTGACAACCCCAGTGGGAACTACCACCAGCCCCGGCTTTATTTTTATCCTCGCACCGACTATTACCTCCTTTACGCCAACCAGTGGCATTAGCGGTATAACGGTGACGATTACCGGAACCAACTTCACCGGCGCAACCGCCGTGAGCTTTGGCGGAACGGCAGCAGCGTCATTTACTGTGGTGTCGACTACCAGCATCACAGCGGTAGTGGCGTCAGGTTCTTCAGGGAACGTTGCCGTTACAACACCGGGCGGAATAGCCACAAGCCCAAGCTTTATTTTTCAACTAACGGGCAATCACGCTCCGGTCGTTCAATCAATCACCATTGAAACTGAAATTCACGGATCGGCAACCGTTGACCTGACCACCCTTATCGCGGATGCTGATAACAACCTGGATCTATCCACGTTGGCAGTGTCCACACCTCCCATAAGTGGCGCTACCATTTCTATGGATGTGCAGCACAACCTTACCATCGACTACGAAAAGGTTCCGTTCGCCGGCCTGGATGAAATGACCATCCAGATCCTTGATTTTACAGGCTTATCGGGGACGGGCAAAATCCTTGTCAACGTGAAAGGAGACATCGTGGTCAACAATGGCATCTCCCCCAATAATGATTTCCACAATGATACCTGGCTCATTCAATACATCGACAGGCTGGACGATACAAAGTCCAACCACGTCTCCCTGTTCAACCGATGGGGTGATGTAATATTTGAAACCGACAACTACGACAACGTCAACCATGTATTCACCGGGCAGGGTAAAAATGGAAGCGACGTGCCTACCGGGACCTATTTCTATAAAATTGAATTCGCTTCAGGAAAAAAAACAAAGACAGGATATCTGTCGCTGAAAAGATGAGTGTAAATAATATCAGGACAGACAGAAATCTAGAAATTCAATATTCAATATCGAATGGTGAAGTGAGTGCGTTCTATACTTCGATATTCGACATTCCTTATTCGACATTTGATATTCTGCATTTGATCAACGGGTCACAAAAACTTTAAAATATGAAAGACTCCTCAACAATCAACACAGCTATCCGAGCACTGACGCTTTGCAGTCTCGCTCTCGTTGCTCCAAATGCCTTTGCACAGCAGGACCCTATCTATGGCCTGTACATCAACAATCCCATGGTCATCAACCCGGCCTACACGGGCATCAATAATAATTTCACAGCCTTCACCACCTACCGCAACCAGTGGGCAGGATTTGAAGGAAGTCCCTCCACCCTCAACTTTGGCGGCCACATGTCCATGCGCCAAAACAAAGTCGGCGTTGGGCTGTTGATCGTCAGCGACAAGATCGGTGAAAACACCAACACCCAGGTCAACGGGTCCTTTGCCTACAAACTCCCCATCAATGCCGGCACCACGCTTTCCTTCGGCATGCAGGCTGGGTTTATCAATTACAAGGTGGATCCTTCACGCCTGACACTGCAAGATCCAACAGATCCACTCTTTGCTCCCATCAACCAGATAAAACCCAACATCGGGGCTGGCGTCATCGTGAGGGGAGATCGATTTATGTTTGGTCTATCCGTACCCCGGTTGCTCAACGGGTCCTTTGACCTCGGTGGACAAAAAATAAACATCTACCAGCAGCAGTTCTATTTCCTGGGATCCTATCTCTTTTTCCTCTCAGAGAGGATCGTGCTGAAACCTGCCGTCTTGTTAAAGGCTGCCAGCGGTGCACCCCTGTCGACAGACGTAAATGTCAATGTCATCATAGACCGCAACTACTCCGCGGGACTCTACACGCGCAACTTCAATGCCTACGGCATCATGGCTCAGGTCAATTTTCTGGAAATGTACAGGCTTGCCTATGCCCTTGAAATCCCAACCAACAAATCGGTAGGTACGCAGTTTATCACCAATGAAGTCATGCTGAGCATACGCACGTCAATTTTCACTTTTCACGAGCGGTCACCATCGAATTTTTAAGAACGAAGGTCGTGCTAGAACTCAGTGACGAGGTCCCTCCAGCTTTTCAACATCCCGCCTGGAGTTGACTGTCCAATGTCTCCG
>JAYWDR010000500.1:0-9273 GCA_043779735.1 Cyclobacteriaceae bacterium
CTGTAAGGCCTTCGCCGAAGAATTCATCCATTATCGGACAATACTGTTCTTTTTTGAGAATTCATTGTACACTCGAAGCAGGTTAATACCTGATGAAAATCATTTATTTTCCGGTATTTTGATTGTACCTCGAGGCTAAATTCGACATATTATGATTCGAAATTATCTGTTGGCCACACTCCGGATTCTGGCAAAAGAAAAACTGTATACGATAATCAATTCGGTCGGCCTGGCGATCGGGTTGGCAACCTGCTTTCTTATCTATTCCTGGGTGCGCTTCGAAACCAGTTACGATGCCTCTTGCCTCGACAGTGAAAGAATTTACAGGATTGTTACAAAATGGGATGAGTCAGTAGAACCGGGAATAGCCTCAACATATCCCATGGTCAGGACCAGAGTCCTGTCTCAATTTCCGGAAGTGGAAGAAAGTGCCCGTCTTTTTAATCAGGGTTTCCTGGGCAGTAAAACACGAATTGCCTACCAGGACAAAGTTTTCACAGACAACCTTTTCTTCTATGCCGACTCCACGATTTTGAAAATATTTCAATTTAAAATGGTAAAGGGAAATAAAGCTACCGCCTTGCATAAGCCGAATGCAGTTCTCCTTACCAAAAAATCAGCCGAAAAGTTTTTCGGTTTTGAGGATCCTATCGGCAAAACGATCGTCGTTGGAACAGACAGGGAATTCGAGGTCACCGGAGTGATAGAAAATATCCCACCCAATGTGCATTTTCATTTCGACCTGTTGGCTTCCATGCAATCGCATCCATGGATCAAAGGTGCCGAGGACAATGTTTGGAGCGGAGTTGTATTTCACACATATGTAAAATTAAAAAAAGAAGCTTCTCCGGCTGAACTGGAAAAGAAAATAGCCAATCTGCTGGATCATTTTCCGGATGATCCTCAACGAAACGGTAAAAATCTCGATTTGCGATTACAACCCCTGCGAGATATACACCTGAAGTCAGACATGAGGTTTGAATTGGAGCCAAATGGAAATATCACCTTTGTCTATTTGTTTTTAACCATTGCCGCGCTGATCCTGATCGTCGCGATCATTAATTATACAAATCTCGCCACCGCACGCCATACCCAACGATTTAAAGAGGTCGGTGTACGAAAAGTATTGGGTGCTTCGCGCAAACAGTTGATCACCCAGTTTATGACGGAGTCTTTAGTGATCACCCTGCTTGCATTTATCCTGGCTGTTTTCCTTGTTGAAAGTGCCCGGCCTCTTCTCCTGGCCCTTTCCGGACAAGAATATTGGTCGTCAAGCCTCATTCAGCCGCAAATCCTCTTAACCGTAGTGGCCCTCACCCTGCTCTTAGGACTTTTGACAGGTTTGTCTCCGGCGCTTGCTCTATCCGCCTTCAAACCAGTAAAACTTTTCAAAGCGAATGTGAGTTCTTTTTCGAAGGGGATAACGGCCCGCAAGATCTTGATTGTTTCTCAGTTTACCGTTTCCATAGCGCTCACGATATGCACTGCCGTTACCTACAAACAAGTTAAGTATCTGCAAGAAGCAAAACTTGGATATAACCTTGACCAAACCATTGTACTGAATATAGGATTTAAAAATATCCATGATAAGGTTGCGATATTGAAATCCCAACTGATGAATAATACTTCCATTATCGGTACCACAGCTACTTCTCAACTTCCTACTGACATTCAAACGGCGGAGAATATCGATATTACAAAATCCCAAACCTTGGGTGTTAATTGTGTTTCAGTGGACCCCGATTTCTTCAAGGTGATGGGAATTAAAGTTCGGCTGGGCGAACAGCTCATTTCATCCATACAGGTAAGCGACTCGCTCAATCACTTTGTTATTAACGAGAGCGCTTTAAAATCAATCGGATGGAAGGAAGACGCTGCCATAAATAAGCTCATCAGCATTCGCCATGGTAATCAGCAGCCGGGACCGGTGGTAGGCGTTGTGAGTGATTTTCATTTCCAGTCGCTGCATCATGCGATGGGTCCGTTGGTGTTGGAATTTAATCCAGGAGGTTACCAATACTTACTCATCAAGGTTAAGCGGGAAAACTTGAGTGAGACTATAAACTTTATCTCCAAAAAATGGGAGGAAATCGCTGGAGGTATTCCTTTTGACTATATGTTTCTCGATCATGAGTACGACAACTTATACAAGAGTGAGCAACAAAGTGGCACACTTTTCATCGCATTTTCATCAATAGCCGTTCTTATTTCTTTGCTTGGTCTATTTGGGTTGTCCTCATTTGCAGCGGAAAGGCGTACTAAAGAAATTGGATTGCGGAAAATATTGGGAGCGGACATGGCCAATATATTCCTCCTGGTTTCAAAAGACTTTCTGATTCTCCTGGTTATTTCCTTTGTGCTTGCTCTTCCCATCGGCTACTATTACATGAATACCTGGTTATCACACTTTGCCTTCAAAACGAACATTGGTCCGGGACTATTTCTTCTGGCTGGTTCAATTAATTTTTTATTAGCCTTGTTTACCCTCTCGTATCACAGTTTGAAGATATCCGGAACCAATCCGGTGGAGACTTTGAGATATGAGTAATAGCATTGGCGCTAAATGATCCGGAGTCTCGAGTAAAAATGTCAAGCCGGACTTGGGTTATGTCTGGCACAATAAAAAGGGTGAGTCACAACAGTCAATGCTCTTCTGCTTCGAGCCTTTTGCAGGCCTTCTCGCCTTGCCCGCACGATCCGCAAAATGTTTGTTAGTAACACCAACACAGGCTAAGTCTGCCATGGATCGCACCAGTACACGCTCGAAAATTGGTCGATGACAATAACAACCACAGGGCAATTCAATCAAATACTTCCCGAATCCTACGTATGTACTTTTTGAACCTTGATTGCATGAATATTATGTTATTGCTTCTCTAAGTTTGAAAGAGTCGAAGCTAGTTTAATGCCCCCTTTATTATGAACGCATTCAGTGGATTACTCTTTGATCTCTTTGGTCCCACTCCAAAATTCAAGGTGGGAGATAGCGTTGAAGTTGTGGAAGGTGGACCGCTCATGGTCGTTACTAAAATTGTTTCAACTTCAGGTGTGGAAGCACCACTTGTCAATTGCCAATGGGTTGACGCTGAGACGAAGAGCATCGAAGTGAAACTATTCTCAGAGAAAGGCTTGAAGCTAGTCGACTGGTACCATTCCTAACCTGTACAACAGCTGCAGGATATCGTGATATTGAAAGCGGACCTCTCAAAGCGTTAGTCATTCAGTCATTTTCTTTAACCACAGTATTAACTCAACCCTTCGGTACCTGGTAACCGTTATTGTACTTCGCATTGATATATGGGTTCGCTTTCTCTTCGTTGAATTTCTGCCGTGCAGGATCCCAGCTAACTTTCCCGCCAGTCCTGTAAGAGATATTTCCCATCTGACAGACGGTGGCTACGTGCGCACCATCCTGTATTGGACAATGAAGGTCACTCATCTTCCGAGATTTTACGACATCAATAAAATTCTGCATGTGGAAATCCAGTCCATTGCCTTTGCTCGGCTGGAAAGGTACCGCCTCCATCCTTTTCCCATCAGGTATCACCTCCCAGCCACCGCGGTCGAGGATGAGTGTGCCGTTGTTTCCAATGTAGCTGATCCCATGATCGCGCCCGTATGGTCCGTTATCAATTCCCTGCGCTTGTTCCCATATCATATTGTGGCCGTCAAACTCATACACTACAGCCAGCGTATCAGGCGTTTCATGGGCGCCCTCAGGGTACGCATACTTTCCGCCAAGTGCTGCGGCCGATTTAGGAAACTGTGAATCCATCCCAAGTAAAGCATAGTCGATACAGTGGACGCCCCAGTCGGTCATCAGGCCGCCCGCATAGTCCCAAAACCACCTGAAGTTAAAGTGAAACCGGTTAGGATTGAATGAGCGCTTCGCAGCGGGACCCAGCCACATATCGTAATGCACACCCGCAGGGGCGGCACCATCGGGTTTGTTTTCTATGTTAGTCATCCATCCCTGGTACGCCCAGGCTTTCACCGTTCTGATCTTGCCCAGCTTTCCAGATTTAACGAAGCTGAGGGCATCGGAAAAGTGCGGCACACTTCGCTGCCACTGTCCCACCTGCACCGCGCGATTGTATTTCTGCTGTGCGGCCACCATCGCGTTGCATTCCTGGATAGAATTGCCTACCGGTTTCTCTACATACACATCTTTTCCTGCCGCGCAGGCTTCTGTCATTTGAAGGCAATGCCAATGATCAGGCGTGCCAATAATGACCACATCAACATCCTTGTTTTCAAGTAGCTTTCGGTAATCTACATAGGTTGTCACGGTGATTCCTGCCTTGGCCAATTCAAATTTCCGCCAGTTCAATACGTTCTCATCCACATCGCAGAGTGCGATAACTTGCGTGTCCGGAACTCTCAGTAACGAGTTGAGGTCGGACCATCCCATGCCGTTTATGCCTATGACGCCGATACTTATTTTTCCATTGGCGCCGATAAGGGCTTTCCCTTTTGCCAATACGTCCCAGGGCATCAAGGTGGTGAGGCCAATACCTGTTACGGCATAGGAAGTGGATTTAAGGAAACTTCTGCGATCGCTTTTCATAAGTAGAGATTATCTAACCAATATCGCAGAAATATTTCGTTATTACCAGTGGTCAATCTAAAATTGAATTCAATTCAAATTATAGCATAAGAATGTTTGACAAAGTCCATTTGGAGCGGATTCAACTAACTTCTTTAATCCAAATGAAATAGTCTGAATGCCCAGCGTCGCAAATAATTTGATTCAAAATGATCAAACAGCCAGGCTTGTGTGGCTGAAAAAACAAAATTCCACAGCCGATTCATCAATTATTCAAAAGAAGTTTCGAATTTAAGGGGATCAATAGTAGCCTTATGGTAAAGTTGATTTTCGCACTATCCCTTTTTCTTTCAAGTGCATATAGTGCCAGGGCCCAGGATACCAAAAAACATACGGCCGCCTCCTATTTTGAAAAGGGTGAAGTGTCCATGGGCAAAAAAGAATACATCAGCGCTCAGGCCCATTTTAACGAATGCCTCAGGCTGGATCCCTATTTCGCAGAGGCCTACCGCCTGCGTGGCATGGTGCGAGAGCATCTGGGTGAAAAGGCCAAGGCCCTCACAGACTACAATGTCTATGTCAGCCTGAAACCCACTGATGCCGAAGGGTTGTTTAGCAGAGCTGTGCTTCGATTTGAGTCAGATCAATTTCTACTGGCTCGTCAGGATTTCTTGCTCTTGCTCAAATTACCTCCTGGCGAGACGAACACAGTGTACTTTAGCAAGGAAAAATATGAGCCCGGCAATTCAAAAGTCTTCACAGCCCAAAGTGCCGGCAAAGACTATTTCTACAATTACCTTGGCGTGATAGAGACCAAGCTCAAGCGTTATCCCCAGGCCATTGTCTGGCTTGATTCTGCTATTAAATTGTTGCCGAATACCGCCAATTACTGGGTCAACCGTGGCAAGGCTAAACAGGATCTGAACGACAAGACTGGTGCGGCGGCCGATTTTGAGCACGCCTTGCAACTCGAACCGGAAAATGGCTTGGCCCTTTACAACCTTGCCACATTGAAAGCTGCAGCTGGAGAAGTCGCATCCTCCGACCTGCTTCTTAGTGAAGCCATCGAAAAAAATAAGGGGCTGCCCTACCCGCTTGCTGAACGCGCCTTTCAGCGATTTCAAAGAAATGATTTGAAAGGCGCCCTGGCTGATTACGATGAAGTGATAAGGCTAGAGCCGAAAGATGAAGAAAACTACATCAATCGCGGGCTGGTAAAAGAAAGAATGAAGGACCTTCAGGGTGCTCTTAGTGATTTTTCTAAAGCCATAGCGCTAAATGATAAGAATGAAAAAGGGTGGCTTGGCCATGGCAACATGATGTCGCTGTCAGGACGATGGAAAGAAGCAACCGAGGACTACAGCGTCGCCATCAGCATCGATGCCCAATACGGCCTTGCCTACTACAACCGCGCCATCGCTTACCAATACTCCGGCAAGCCGAAGGAAGCGTGTCAGGACCTGAAAAAAGCAGAACAGCTAAGTTTGAAAATTGAACATACCATGAAGGAAAAAATTTGCCGCTAGGTCAATTTTGACCAACGAAAATACCTCCCTCGTCATAATCTTATAACATTTTCTAATAGGTAATTAGTTTAGAGACCCCCTTGATTATTAATAGGTTATTAAAATTACTTCAAGTCGCAAAGTAGTGAGCCCTAGTTATCCGACGAAACTGCAACTTGCCGCTGCTCACCAATTTTCTCAATTCCCAACTCAACGATGTCTCCTGCTTTAAGATACCGGGGCGGCTTAAGGCCAAGCCCCACCCCGGCAGGCGTGCCCGTTGCTATCACATCACCCGGTAAGAGGGTCATGTAACGACTGACATAGCTGACGAGAAAGGGAATAGTAAAAATCATGTCACTGGTGTTTGACTGCTGAAGTATTTCCCCGTTTACCTTAAGCCATATTTTCAGGTTTTGGGCATTGCCGATTTTGTTCGGAGTGACCAGGTAGGGACCGAGGGGCGCAAAGGTGTCGGCGCTCTTGCCTTTTGTCCATTGGCCAGTTCCTTCGAGTTGAAAGGAACGCTCGCTGTAATCATTGATGATAGAGAAGCCAGCGACATAGTTCATCGCACTTTCTTCCGAAACGTAGGACGCCCTCTTCCCAATGATTATGGCAAGCTCTGCTTCCCAATCCGTTTTCGTTGAATTTCTTGGAAGGATCACATTGTCATTGGGACCACATAGTGCCGTGGTAGCTTTCATAAAAATGACCGGCTCTTTGGGGACGGTTGCTCCCGCCTCCTTTACATGATTAGCATAGTTAAGACCAATGGCAACGATCTTCGACGGTCTGGCGACACAGGAAGCGAAGCGAGCGGATGGTAACACCTCCGGACATTTGGTCAAGTTGGTAGCCAGCCACTTCTCGAGCCTTATCATGCCATCCGATGCGAAGAAATTCTCGCTGTAGTCTTCTCCAAATCCCGATACGTCCAGCCTCCTTCCTTCCGGTGTTACGATTCCCGGCCTTTCATTCCCTATGTTTCCAAACCGGAATAGCTTCATGCCGGACGGGGTTTGCGCTTCACCCATGATGACTACTAAACAGGCAAGAATGATTGTACATAGCAATAGTTTCATGATTACTAAGTTTATGTGAAAATGGTCGTCACCAATTATGTATACGGCTTTCCAAATCTACTTCATTGACCATTAACAATTATTATAAGTCCGGCCTGAGTCTCACAAATACCGGCTCCCGGTACATGGTATCACGCGTCACCTGTGCATAACTGATCTCGGCCACCAACGTTGGCTCTACCCAAAGGGTCACCTTCTCGTCTACTACCTTGCCCCCCGCCATCTTCGGTTGCTTTGCTTTTTTAAGTTTCTTGATCTGCGTCAGCAACTGATTTGCCATCTGGTCATCAAAGCCCGTCCCAACCTTACCACGATAGTGCAATTGTCCATCCACTTCCTCAGCGATCTGCAGCGCGCCAAACGTCATTTCGCGGTTGCCCTTCCCTGGAGTATATCCAACAATCCGGCAATCAACAGTGTTGCGTACCTTCACTTTCGTCCACAGTTCGCTGCGTCTGCCTGGAAGATATTTTCCATCCTTGCGCTTGGCCATGATTCCTTCAAGTGCATGTTCACGCGCCGCCGCAAACAGCGACTCGCCATCTTCCACCGCCTCACTCACCCGGTACCGCGCGTCGGGCCGAACGGCGTCATCAAGCAATTCCTTCCGCTTCGCCAGTGTCTCGTTGATCAACGACCGGCCATCCATGTACAGGCAGTCAAAAATATAGCAGTATGCGGGGCTGCTCTTGCTCATCTTCTGAACGTTGGTCTCCCCCGTGTTCATCAGCCGGTGGATGACCTTCTTAAAATCCGGCTTGCCTGATTTATCCAGGCACACAATTTCCGCGTCAAACAATCCGTTCGTGGCGCGGAAGGCTTTGTCTGCCGCCTGCAATTCCGGGAACTGTGCGGTTATGTCGTTCTGATTACGGCTGCGAATGCGCACCTGGCCATCCTCCAGGGAAATCAACGCCCGGATGCCGTCCCACTTGACTTCATAGAAATACGCATCGCCAATGGGTACTTTTTCTGCACTTTCAGAAAGCATCGGTTCAATAACATCCGACAAATAGTTAATCTGCGGCTGATCAACACGTTCCAGCAGCCACTCCTTCTCCTTGATCTTGTAGATGCGGTATTCGCCATTTACTTCCTTGCTACTCAGCCGAAAGTAAAAGCCGTCTTTCTTTTCCTTAGTCACTTGATATTTACCCAGCGCGTAAATCCACATATCACCGCCGCCGTATTGTCCTTTCGGGATTTTTCCATCGAATGTCAGATACTTCATAGGGTGGTCTTCAGTCTGAACTGCGAGTCGTTTCACCCCTGGGTGTGGTGGCAATCCTCTTGGCACTGCCCATGATTTCAATACCCCGTCTTGCTCCAAACGCAAGTCATAGTGCAAGTTGGTAGCATGATGACGATGAACAACAAAGTTGCTTCCACCCCCTTCCAACACCACGGCTGCGGGCTCGGCGGTCTTCTTAAAATCTCTCTTCTTCTCGTACGACTCCAACTGCTCAGGAGTTTTTCTTTTCCTGGAGGGTGGCAATTCTTTAGGAACAACCTTTCTGCGATGTGTGTGGAGATCAACCGCATAGGCACCCATCCCTTCCCATGCATCTCCATCGGCAATCACTTTATTCAATGCCGTGCGAATAGTATGCTCGGACGGAACCTGTACCCTCGATAGCTCTTCCCATGTCAACGGCATGGAGACTGGTGCCCCCAGGCGGCCGCGCAGACTGTACGGAGACACAATGCTTTGCCCTGAACGAATGCGGTAGATATCAATTAAAATCCTTCCCTTCCTCGCCTCTTTTTTGATTTGCAGCGTCGTTTCGCTCGGATGGCGATCAACAAATGGCTGCGCTATCAATTGGGCCGCTTCGAAGACAGCATGGAAGTCCCACTTTGGCTCTAGCGGACAGCAGATATGAATACCCTTGCCCCCGGTGGTCTTGGCGAATGCGGTATAGCCAAATGACTCAATAAAATCCCGCAACTGCAGTGCAATGAGCACTACCTTCTTGAAATCATATCCCTCTGGCGGATCAAGGTCAAATACCATGTAGTCAGGGTTCTCAAAATTCGGCTTTCGGCTATGCAGCTGATGAAGTTCCAGTGATGCCAGGTTTGCCAGCCATACCAGCGAAGCCGGTTCTGTAGCGATGATGTAATCCTTCTTTTCTTC
>JAYWDR010000501.1:0-3252 GCA_043779735.1 Cyclobacteriaceae bacterium
AGGCCAATGGCATCGTAAAAGACAAAGGTTGAATTAATGTCAAAACTGATCGGTGCTCTGTCCTGAAATCGAACCAACACCGAAGGAACAAGCTTGACATTGTTACTGAGCCTACGGGATGTGCCGCCATGGATGTAAAAGTATCGACGTTGTTTGGCTAGCGTTTCAACATTCAAATCGACTACCGTATTTTCAATTAGCTGGGGCGATGAGACTCCAAGATAATATTTAGGGCTCCTCAAATACAATCCAGCTCCTATGTTTGGATTAAACTTGGCGATGGTTCCAGACAAGTTGGGGTCTCCTAAATTCTTCAGATTAAGCTTGTCGTAGTTGGACACCAGGTAATTAAATCCTCCCTGAATGCCCATGGTCAATGAAAGGTCACGATTCAGTTTAATTTTATAAGAATAGACTCCATAAACCGAGGCATCATTGTGAATACCAATTTGGTCATTGGCCAGGATCAATCCCAAACCCACTTTCGATTTCAAAAATCCTGAATGCAGTGTGGTTGTAAAGGTCTTTGGAGCACCCTCCAGATTTACCCACTGGTTTCGATAAATAGCAGTAGCACTAAGCTGGACCTGTGCACCCGCATAAGCAGGATTGACCAGCAATGGATCAAACATATACAAAGATTGAACCGGACGTTGCTGAGCCTTCCCCCAGGAAACGAGAAAAAGCAAAAGCAATGAAAGCAGGGTTGCCTTTTTCATCGAGTGAGTTCAAGATAACCTGAAAGCAGCTTAGATCCATCCCTCTTATCAATGAGATAGAAGTAAGTACCTTCCGGCAAGAGTCGTCCCTGGAGATAAAGGCCGCTTTCACCAACTCCTTTAAAAGACACTTCCGCGTTGTCATAGTGATTTCCATCATAAACTAAAATGCCGCTCCTGTTAAATATTTTGACATTGTTGTTCGGGAAGTTTGAAATGCAGTCTACAACGAACATATTATTATATGCGTCCGCGTTGGCAGAGACTCCATTAAATGGTGCGATTTCTGTTTTTACTTCAACAACACCATCGTTCTTGCAGCCTTCTGAGGTAGTCGCTTCCGCATGATAAAATCCCGGAAAGATTTCAAAAACCTGAGGACCATTGCCCACCACCGCGTTGGAAGACATATCCGACCAGATTACATCATCAATCACAACACCTGGGGTATTCACCGTTAAAATCAGTGAACCCACGGCAGCCCGGCCTGTATCGGAGCAATAGGAAGGCGTTGATGTAAGTATTAATTCAGGGGTCACGCGCTTGTCAGCAACGGTGACTGTTCCAGGTCGTGAAACACAGCCGGTAATATCATCCGTGGCAGTGACGGAATAAGGACCAATGTCCAACTGCATATAATCCGTTCCAACATAGTTGGAAGCACCTAAAATGGTACTTCCATTGTACCAATTAAAAGTATAATTGAACGTCTGGCCTCCTACGGTTACATTCACCCAGCCATTGGGGAAAATACAGTTTGTCCGGTCAAATACAACCAACGGCGTCGGTACCGGAGGCTTCAATGTGCCATCTGTTATGCTGCTTGAATTATCATTCGTACATCCCGTTTCATCATTGGTCACTCTTACAACATAGGTCCCTACAGGTCTTCCAATTAATTTATTGTCGGTCACCAATAGTCCACTGATTGGACTTGGAACTGTGGCACCGGAATACCAGTCAAATGTATAACCGCCGACTTTTCCACCATCAGCACTGGCTGACAATTGACCATTCGCTCTTGAGGGAACACATATGGTCAGCGGGTTATCCTGAACGATCGCAACTACAGGATTTGTTCGCAAATCAATTACTTCACCTGTCTTTACGGTAACACAGCCTGTTTTATTATCCGTTATTCTAACGGTATAAAATCCCTCTGCCAGGCCGCTTTCAAGGAAGTTTCCTGTAAAGCCAGGAATCAATGACATATTGGGTTTGTCAGGAGGGTTGGCCAGATTCGGATTTGCACCAAAATAAAGATCCGAAGTAAAGCTGTAAGGAAGCAATGGATAGCTTGGACTTTGATTTGTGACACGCGCTAAAATACTTCCATCCAATCCCATACAAAATGTCCTGGGCTGTCCACCGATTGCCTCTTCAGGTTTAAATAACGGTGAGTCGTCAGGGACAATATAAGGTGCTGATTTTGAACAACCTGTCGTAAGGTTGGCAACATTGATAGAGTAATCCCCCTGAACTAAATTACTTATGGTGGAAGTATTAGCAAAAGAAGGAGCCGTTGTGGTTAAATTATTGAACCAGGTGAAAGTATAATTGAGATTCGTATCATTTTGACCGTCGCCGGTGGCTACCAAAGCCGCCGTCCCTGTATTGGCCAGACAACTGATTTGTTTGATCGTCTGAGTAATATTTACGACCGGGTAAACAATGCTGGTACTTTTGACTACAATCTCTGTTGGGCCCGATTTACATTTAGTGGCATTATCAATTACTACCGCAAAATAGGTAGCCGACGTTAGCTGTGAAATAACCGGTGTAGTAACCGGAACAGGAGGCCCTCCCTGTGAAATAAGATTCGGCGGAGTGAAATTATTCGCATACCACTCATAGGTAAAGTTTGTGGCCAATACCGCTCCGCTGATGACTGGGCCGCCGCCAATGGAAACACTGATAACCTGGGCACTTCCACTGCCGAGACAGTTGACAGGATCGTTCGTGCTCAGTGAGATAATATTAGGAAGGCTCGCGTTGAGGTCTTTATTCACATTAAGACTCGAACTAAAAAAGCAACCTGTACTTGTAACATTTTGAATAGTCAATACATAAGCTCCTTCGAAAGCATTTCCTAGCAAACTGGAGTTTGACGTGAGTGTATTGGTCGTTGCACCAGGCAAAGCACCGCCGCTATATTGCCACACGAATGAATACGTATCCGTATTTGTCCCATTCTGTTCGGCTGCATCCGCCAGGATAGATCCATCAGGATTAACAAGGTCACAACTTGAATTGGGCGTATAAGTAAATTGAATGCGGGGGTCTTTATGAATATCCTTTACATCTACCCGGAAAGGTGGCGTAACACAACCCGAACCGGGAGCGGAAGAAGGATTCTTTGTTCCGATAACAAAATAGGTGTCAGCACCCATCGTTGGATAATTTGTCTTGTCCAATGTAGAAGTGATAATGGTAGCACTCGCTCCATCTACTAACGCCGGGCTTGCAAGTGCTGTTCTGAACCACTTAAATGAATAGTTGGCTGTAGCTCCTGAAGAGAGTGAATTGACGGCGA
>JAYWDR010000502.1:0-3250 GCA_043779735.1 Cyclobacteriaceae bacterium
ATAATTTATATTATGTTAAGTTGATTTAGCCCTATTGTGGCCCCCTGCCATTTGCCTGGGTGGCACATCAAATAAACCAACAGAATTAATGAGCCTCCAGAACTTCCTTCTCCAGCACGTTTTCAACAAATTGATTTAAAGAGATTTTAAGTGCAGCTGATCGGATAGCGGCCAACCGATGAACCTTAGGCTTTAGACGGACATTAAAACTACCTTTGAATTCCTTATCTGGGGGTTTGCCTTGCTGTTTACAAGTCAAAAGATAATCATCAACCGATTCCTTAAAAGCTTTGATCAGCTTCTTTACTTCAGCAGCCTCAAAGGTCACTACATCCCTAATACCAGTCACTTTTCCGAAGAAAACCTGATCTTCAGCACTGAATTCTACTGAACCAGTATAGCCCTTGTATTCTAACACATTTTTCATAACAATCCCTCCTCTTTTAAATGTTCAATTACTATGTCAATTGCATACATTTTCATTTCAAGTCGGGGGTGTGGCTCGTGTAAACTAATTGAAACGCTTGTCCTGGCATTGCTAAACTTTCTTCTCGATCCACCACCTGCCACTTCCTCATAACCAAAATGAGCCATAATTCTCTGTAGTTCAGCCCAGGTAAAGTCTCTGGGTCTGCTTTTTAACCTAATTAATGCTTTCTCGAACTTGCTCATTCTAAAGAACGAATGTAACTAAAATTTAGTTGCAAAAAATGGGCGCCTTTACTGCTCTGGCTACCTGCCACCTATTCTCAACAAAGTACCGCTTAAACAGCGGAGCGAAATACGGATCACAGAAAACCGGACTGCCGGATGCGAAATCCTGGACTTCAAGATCCTCCAGGGTATCCATAATCCGTTTGACGTTACCCTGACTGCCAATACCGCACTCATTCAATACCCTCTGTGAGGTGAACTGTCGTTCCCCAGCTACAACAGCTTTCAGGTAGTTCGTCTGATATTGGGTCAATCCCTTGACTATCTGCTGAAACAGGGCCACATGATCATTCAGAAGATCAAGGTATGATTCCATAAGAATCTGCCGAGCCACTTTGTTAATGCTATTGTTCCAGCATATCATGGCGAGGTATTGCAGAAAATATGAATGACACTGTCCGCCACTTGCTGCACCTTGCTGCTGGTAGTCAGCAGCACACTCTTTAGCAAAACGGAATAGAATTCCTCAGAAGACTTGATCCCAAAACAATCAATCTTTATTGCATAGTCGTGGTGAAATCAATACCACGCTCCGACCATTTCTGAAGGCAGCGTGCAGCCGTTTCAGCTCGGCCTGGCGGTTGCAAAAGTTTTCGCCCGTGGGAGCAAGCTCTCCGTATTTGAAGGGGTTCTGCTTCATGTTAAACGATTTTGTATAATACACATATAGGTAATATTTATTATACTCTGTAGGGTATCCACCGGCAGAAACCAGGTGCTTTGAAAGAGACCGGCAGTGGGGTAAACTGCTGGCCAATCCTTATATTCGATGGTGCATCCCAATCCGTCATGCACCCGCCTATGAAGCAATTCCCTGTACTTTACCTGACCCTAATCCTGGTTCTATCTTTCGCAAGCTGCGACCAGAAAAAGGAAACCGTTCTGAGCGACTCCTTCTCCACCATCAGCAAATCATTCAAACAACCCGACCACCGCTACGCCAGCGCACCGCTGTGGGTATGGAATGCGGACGTGGATACCACCATCATCAGTTCAAACCTTAAAGATTTCAAGGACAAGGGCTTTGGCGGTGTCTTCATCCACCCCCGGGCCGGACTGATTACTCCGTATGCCTCCGATAAATGGTACGACCTGTGCGCCTATACCCTGCAGGAAGCCAAGAAACTCGACCTCGATGTCTGGATCTATGATGAAAACTCCTACCCTTCCGGTTTTGCCGGCGGACGCGTGCCGGATGTCATGCCCGAATCGTACAACCAGGGACAAATGCTGCAGCTTGAAAAGGTAAGTGTTCTTCCGGATAATAATACCGGCTATTTCATGGGGTTTAAGAAAGAAGGCAATGTCTTCGCTGATATCACAAAGGAATGGCCTTCCGAAAAAGGTAAGCCAGGCGACTATTACCTTTTTAAGAAAACCTTCTACGCCAGGTCCGACTGGTACGGCGGCTTCACGTACGTGGACCTTATGGTAAAGGGTGTGACGGAAAAATTCATCGAACAGACCATGCCCGGATATGAGAAAGTGTTCGGCGCCGAGTTTGGAAAAGCAGTTCCTGGAATTTTTTCTGATGAGCCAAATATCGAAGTGCAACTCCCGAACAACATCCGTTGGACACCTGATTTATTTGAGTCATTTCACAAGATCTGGGGTTACCGGCTCGAAACAAACCTTCCTTCTCTGTTTGAGGAAATCGGCGAATGGAAAAAAGTACGTCACAATTATTACCAGACACTCCTGCAGTTATTCATCGACCGGTGGTCGAAGCCGTATTCTGAATACACCAGCAGGAAGAACCTGGAATGGACGGGGCACTATTGGGAACATGAGTGGCCCAATCCGCATGTCGTCCCCGATAACATGGCCATGTATGCCTGGCACCAGCGGCCCGCCGTCGACATGCTGTTCAATCAGTTTGACGAGGAAAGTTCCCACGCACAGTTTGGAAACATCAGGGCGGTAAAGGAACTCGCCAGCGTCGCCAACCAGCTGGACAAGAAAAGAACCCTGAGTGAAACGTATGGAGGCGCCGGCTGGGAGATTACTTACAAGGACATGAAGCGCCTGGGCGATTGGGAATTTGTGCTCGGCGTGAATACGCTAAACCAGCACCTGTCGCACATGACCATTATGGGCGCAAGAAAATATGATTACCCCCAATCCTTTTCGTACCACAATCCCTGGTGGCCTTATTATAAAAGCCTGAATGACTATTTCACCCGCCTGGCACTGATGCTGTCCAGCGGGCGGCAGGTAAACAAGATCCTCATCATTGAACCCACCACGACCGCATGGATGTACTACAACCGTGACAAGCCCAACGCTCGCTTCACTGATATTGGAAATCAGTTTCAGCAATTCGTTACCCGTCTTGAAAAATCGCAGGTTGAATATGACCTGGGATCTGAAAACATCATTCGTGATCACGGAAGCGCAAAGAATGCAAAATTCATCGTGGGCTCAAGGGAATATGAAATGGTAATCCTTCCTCCCGGCATTGAAAACGTTGACTTGCCCACCTTTGAGCTTCTGGAGAAATTCGCCGCCGCCGGAGGCAAGATCATTCAATTCAGCC
>JAYWDR010000503.1:0-3248 GCA_043779735.1 Cyclobacteriaceae bacterium
CGCGCATAGACATTTGAAATGTGTACTTCCACGACCGGTGTGGTGATGGCCCCGATAGCATCGTGAATGGCAACGGAGGTGTGAGTATAGCCGCCGGCATTCAAAATAATTCCGTCAAACGAAAACCCAACCTCTTGAAGTTTGTTTACGATATCGCCCTCCAGATTTGATTGAAAATAGTGCAACTCAGCGGAAGCAAAACTCTGGATCAGTGTTTTGAAAAACGTTTCAAAAGTTTGTGCTCCGTATATTTCTGGTTCTCGCTTACCCAGCAAATTGAGGTTGGGGCCGTTTATGATCTGTATTCTCATGGCTAATTTTTTTGTTTTACGGGTAGCCTGTACATTATGTTTCTTACCGCACCCTAAATGATGTTGCTAACGTCAGAAGAATAGTCTAGTGATTTCTCTGCCCAACCGCGCCATGGGAGCCGATGGGGTCCCGGAGCTGCCCAGGCATACGTACTGTATTTTTTAAAATCAACTCCATTTGCTTTCCACGAGGAGGCATGAAAGCTATCGGAGCATGTAAGCAGTAAACATCCGGAGAATGACACTAAAAGAAAAATCAGCATGTTTTTTATCATGATTCGGAAAGGTTGGCGATCTTTACAAATGTCGCTAATTTAACAAGCTATCAAAAGTATGGCTGGAAATTCATGGGGCCTGTACGGTAAAGAGTTTGGCAACTATCTCAAATTGGAACGGTCACTCTCCGGAAACTCAATTGAAGCGTATGTCCATGATGTGAATCTGCTCCAGCAGTATGTGGAAGTTGCGAAGCTAGCGTTGACACCCTTGGCAATTACTTCCAAGCACATTCAGGGTTTTCTGCAACATATCAACGAACTCGGCATGAGCGCCCATAGCCAGGCCCGGATCCTGTCGGGTATTAAGGGGTTCTATAAATACCTCCTGTCGGAAGAGCTTATCGATAAGGATCCTACGACATTGATTGAGGGTCCGCGTCTTGGCCGAAAACTTCCTGATACCTTGGATTACACAGAGATTGTTACGTTGCTCGAGGCCATTGATCTCTCCTCACCGGCAGGGGGCCGCAATCGAGCCATGCTGGAGGTACTCTATAGCTCCGGTTTGCGTGTGTCGGAGCTGGTGGAATTGAAGCGTGCTAACATCTATTTCGATCTGGGCTTTTTAAGAGTGGTGGGGAAAGGAAATAAAGAACGACTCGTACCCATAGGACGCGATGCCATGAAGTATCTGAAAATCTTTCTGGAGGAAATCCGGGTTCAAATTCAAGTTCAAAAGGGATTTGAAGGGTATGTATTTCTGAATAGGAGAGGAAAAAAAATTTCCAGAGTGACAGTTTTCACGATGATAAAGGCACTGGCAGCCACGGTCGGCCTAAAAAAAGACATCAGTCCTCATACCTTTCGGCATTCCTTTGCCACTCACTTGATTGAAGGTGGCGCCGACTTGCGGGCCGTTCAGGAGATGTTGGGTCATGTGTCGATTACCACCACGGAAATCTACACGCACCTTGACCGTGATTACCTCAAGCAGGTGATACGGGATTTTCATCCAAGAAGCTAATCGTTTGCTGCTTAGCACAAAATACGAACCACGACATTCGCACTTAGTTTTTCTGCTTTTTTAGTAGTGGGCATCTCTAAAAACCTTGTCTTTTATGGCCTCAACCCGTCACCCTTCTCCGGAAGAGAAGGGTACAAAGAGTTTTTAGAGGTGCCCTAGTGTCTATTGAGATGGACTGCCTATCTCATCTGCTTTACTATATATGAAGTCAGCATTTCTTTTGTTGTTGGTTACGCCTGCGTTGAGGTAGCTTCGCCAAAGCTTCGGCACCGGCGCACGGGCAGGCTTGAAAGAAAAACTCACTGCGCACTGACGCCCTTTAGCAGGAAGGGTGAGTGGTGGATTGCAAAACTGTTGCGCGCCCAAAGAATCCAAACACTCCCAACTTCTTCTTACCTTAGTGCCATGAGATTCTTCTGTTTGTTCGCCGTATTGGCCATATTCGGTAAGGTGGGTGCTCAAAGCATTGAAGTGACTTTTGATAAGGCGAAAGACATGTCGGGTTACAGTAGCTTCCGCTTTGGAGAAACTGAAGTGATCACACCCCAGGACATGCGCATTTTTGATGAAAAAGGATTGTGCCAAAAAGTAAATGAAATCATCGTACGTGAGCTTACTGAAAAAAAACTTCAACAAGTAGATTCCAATGCACAATTGATTGTATCGTATATCATTGGTTACCTTGAACGATCGGGTATCTACAATGCCGGACCATTGGGTGGTACACCCGTATCTGTACCCGGCTCCGGTGGTGCCGTTATGCAAGACTACAAAGAAGGTACGTTTGTGGTCGACCTGAATGACAGGAGCAATAACCTGATCTGGCGCATAAACTCCACAATCCGATACACTTCCACAGAGACCTTGCGACAGGTTGAAGAAGTGGTTGACAAGGGGTTTAAGAAATTCCCAAATAAGCCCAGGAAAAAGAAGAAGTAAGCCATTGGCATGTATAAGCTTTTAGTCAGACCCCTGCTTTTTCATTTCAACCCCGAAAGCATTCATCATTTTACATTTCGGTTTATCCAGCGGGTGTGTACACTGCCTGGGGTAAAGACACTTTTTACCAAGCTCTATTCATTTGAACATCCCGCCCTCGAACGAAAGATCCTGGGCTTGACCTTCAAAAACCCCGTGGGCCTGGCAGCCGGCTTTGACAAGGATGCCAGGCTGATTGATGAGTTGGCTTGTTTTGGTTTTGGATTCATAGAGATTGGTACGCTCACTCCGCAACCGCAAAAAGGTAATGACAAACCGAGGTTGTTCCGGCTACAGGAAGATCAGGCGTTGATTAACCGGATGGGTTTTAATAATGAAGGAGTGCTGGCCGCTGTCGAGCGATTGAAGAAACGAACTTCGGAAATAGTGGTGGGCGGCAACATCGGAAAGAACAAAGCTACTCCCAATGAGCAAGCCAAGGATGATTATACCTATTGCTTTGAAGCGCTTTTTCCCTATGTGGATTATTTTGTAGTCAATGTCAGCTCGCCCAATACCCCGGGACTGCGTCAGTTACAGGAAAAGGAGCCCCTGAAAAAGTTGCTGGCCCAGGTGAAAGAGCTGAGCGATGCCAAAGAAAAACCAAAACCGGTTTTATTAAAAATTGCGCCTGATCTGACGGTGGAGCAACTGGATGATGTGATTGAAATTCTGAAAGAAACAAAAACGGATGGCGTGATTGCTACTAACACTACC
>JAYWDR010000504.1:0-3245 GCA_043779735.1 Cyclobacteriaceae bacterium
ACCGGGTACATTTGTTTTACCGAAGTCATCTACAATCACTTTGCCTTTTTCTGTTTTCACGCCCACTTCTTCCAGCCCGATGTTCTCCAGGTTGGTGGCAATGCCAATGGCTGACAATACCATGTCTGTTTCAATTTTGATTTCTCCAGTCGGCGTTTTAACAGTTGACACGCAACTTTTTCCGCTGGTATCGACTTTTGTTACTTCCGAGTTGGTATAAATTGTAATGCCCGCCTTTTTGAACGACTTCTCGAGTGCTTTAGAAATTTCTTCGTCTTCAACTGGGACGATACGGGGCAGGAATTCCACTACGGTGACTTCTGTGCCGATCGTGCTGTAGAAATAGGCGAACTCAACACCAATCGCTCCGGAACCTACCACTAATAGTTTTTGAGGTCGCTGCGGCAATACCATCGCCTCACGGTAGCCTATTATTTTCTTGCCATCGATCTTCATCGCGGGCAATTCGCGGGACCGGCCTCCGGTGGCAACAATGATGTGCTTTGCTTCATACTCTGTCTTCTTGCCAGCACCATCGGTTACTTCCACCTTTCCACCTTTCTTCAATCTGCCATGCCCAACGATTTGTTCTATCTTATTTTTTTTGAACAAAAACTGCACACCTTTGCTCATGCCGGCCGCGACATCCCGAGACCTCTTTATCATACTGGCCATATCAGGGACAGCCTCTTTAACCGTGATACCGTAATCCGATGCGTGCTGGATATATTCAAAGACATTGGCACTCTTCAACAACGCCTTGGTAGGAATGCATCCCCAATTCAGGCAAATGCCACCTATTTCAGCTTTTTCCACAACGCCGACTTTCATTCCCAACTGCGATGCACGGATAGCGGCCACGTATCCACCGGGGCCAGAGCCGATTACAATCAAGTCGTAATTTGTCATAGAAAAATTGTTTTATTTATACATTCAAAGATAAATGAAAAGGAATCAGAAATGTAATTCCCTCCTCTAGCAGGCGATTGCAAAAATGCCAATAAGAAGAATGAAGATGCTCTTTATCATGAGACGCTGGTTTTAGTATTGGATTTGAGACATTATTTCCTTTCGGGTAAATATTGAAAATCAATGGATCTGGTTATTTTGCATTGAAATTAATGAATTAAGCTTACCTGTATGAAATTACTAAAAGGAAAAACTGCCCTCATCACCGGGGCATCCAAGGGAATCGGTCGGTCCATCGCTATTAAATTTGCTGAACAAGGGGCAAATGTGGCATTCACCTTCCTTTCCAGTGAGGAGCAGGGACAGCTGCTTGAAGCAGAGCTTCAAACCATGGGAGTGAAGGCAAAAGGTTATCGATCGGATGCTTCTGATTTCGTGCAAGCAGAAAAGCTTATCATAGATGTAGTAACTGATTTTGGTTCTCTCGAAGTGCTTGTAAACAATGCAGGCATCACCATGGACAACCTCTTACTCCGTATGACAGAAGATATGTGGGACAAGGTCATGAATGTGAATCTGAAATCCTGTTTCAATACAGTGAAAGCGGCCTGCAAGCCCATGATGAAACAAAAGGGAGGTTCGATTATCAACATGACATCGGTGGTGGGCCTGAAAGGCAATGCGGGACAATCGAATTATGCTGCTTCCAAAGCCGGTATCATTGGCTTCACCAAATCAGTCGCTCTGGAGCTAGGCTCGCGCGGCATCCGGTCGAACGCCGTCGCTCCCGGCTTTATCGAAACGGAGATGACGGGTAAGCTGGATGAAAAGACAGTGCAAAGCTGGCGCGATGCCATTCCATTGAGGCGCGGCGGCAAAACAAACGATGTAGCAGATGCCTGTGTTTTTCTGGCTTCCGATATGTCTTCATACATCACTGGCCAGGTCATCCAGGTGGATGGCGGAATGCTCACCTGATCCTGTCTATCGATGGCCTCTGAAATTGAACGCATCGCAAGGCTCCTTGACAAGACCTTTGATAAACATCCCTGGTATGGATCTTCCATGATGGAGGTACTTGACATGGATGCATCTAAGGCATCCCTTCGACAGGGGAATGGTCATTGTATTATTGACTTGGTTCGACACATGACATCCTGGAGAACATTTGCCGCGAGAAGATTACAGGGTGACAACGACTTTGAAATTTCGGAGGAGATGAATTTTCCGAAAACAGGCAGCTGGGAAGACGTAATCAGGAATCTTCGTGAAAGCCAGCGGACGTTGGTGGAGGCAGCAAGAAACTTTCCGGAGAGTCGCCTGGGGGAATTGGTACCCAGCAAAACACAGAAGTATACCTACTACACGTTGCTTCATGGCATCGTTCACCATGACATCTACCACCTGGGGCAGATCGCGTACATTAAGAAGTCATTGATTTGATTCTTACGAAGCTGTAAAAATACCGGAACGAAATAGTTGCTTACCGATTCCCTTTTTTGCGGCCAATCCAACGACAGCGGCAAGAAGGATGAATGCGATAAGCCAATACCACCATTCGGAAACCGGAAAGCGCAAGGGGTCATTATTCCCTGTCAGAATAAATCCGGACCAGAAAAATGGATGAGCCATTTGCGGATAGTCCTTCACGAAAGTAGCCTTTGCCAATTGCAGCGCCTGGTCTTTGGTCTTTCCTTCCTTGAGAAAGCGGTAGAAATTTACCATGATTCGTGAAGTGGCTTTGTCGTCCACAGGCCACAAACTTATGACCGCGGAGGTGACCCCTGCATACGCAAAAGCTCGTGAGAAACTCATGATGCCTTCTCCCCGATGCATTTCTCCAAAGCCGGTATTGCATGAGCTCAAGACTGCCATATCAGCATTCAGCCGCATGTTGTACAATTCAAGGGCAGTTAATAGATTCTCATCGGTAGAATCCAGAGGGCTTGCGGAAAAGACCATCGTAGACAACATCGGATTTTTGTCATTCACCTGAGAATGCATGGCTAGATGGAGAACTTTATAGTCTCCAGCTTTCTCCTGAAATTCCTTTTTGGTGGCCGGATTAAAAACTTGGTAGCCTGAACCCAGGAGTTCGGCAATGGAGGCGACTTCCGTTTGTGCTCCCTTCAGGATAGATGTAGCCGTGCTTCCGTTTATTGGCTGCGATCCGGCCGCGGATACAAATCCGGCGAAAAAATACTTCGGCTTGGGTCCTAGTTTTGTTACTTGTTCGCTCAGATAGGACGCCGAATAAGCATATCGAATTGACAAACCAAAACCTAAGTACTGCGCTTCAGTTTCTCTTGTTCTTATGAGGACTTCAAACGGAACAT
>JAYWDR010000505.1:0-9222 GCA_043779735.1 Cyclobacteriaceae bacterium
ATTGCTGCAACCCAACTCCTGGTAGTGGCGTCTATATGCATAATTCACTTATGCATTGACAATTTATGCACTCCTCGGAACTACTGAAAGGCACTCTGCAGACCATCTTAGGACCATGTCGAATGGTCTTGTGTGTGGAGATGAATTGAAAAGTCTTTCAAAAGAAAGAAATGACTCAAGGGCATCTCTAAAAACCTTGTCTTTTATGGCCTCAACCCGTCACCCTTCTCCGGAAGAGAAGGGTACAAGGAGTTTTTAGAGGTGCCCTCAATTAACATCTGAGAATATTGACTTCATTATCAAAGACCTGAACTACCGTGGGATAGTCGCAGCAGGAATTCGGGACGAGTTGATTGATCACGTTTGTGTCGCAGTAGAAACAGAAATGCGCACAGGTACAAGGTTTCTGGATGCTTATCACAGGGGTGCTGCGTACTTTTGGGCACACCGGAGGCCGTAGGAAAACGCAACAGCAGATTCTAAAAATTGAACACCAAAAGACAAAGTTTATGATAAGGAATTTTTTGACCATCGCCTGGCGCAATTTATACAAGCAAGGGTTCTATTCGTTCATCAACATTTTCGGCTTGGCGGTCGGGGTCGCTGCCTGCCTTGTAATCGTTCTATTCGTAATGGATGAGCTCCGCTATGACCAATACAATACAAAGGCGACAAGGATTTACCGTTTGAACAATGAAATAAAGTTTGGCGGCAATTATATGCACATGACTTATAGTCCGGCTCCTACTGCACATGCGTTCTTGCAGGATTATCCTGAGATCGAATCCACGGTCAGGTTTCGCAACTATGGTTCTTATTTGGTCAAGCCCGTGGAAACGGCAGAAAATATCAAAGAACGAAACGTGATCTGGACGGACAGCACATTCTTCAAAATATTTTCTGTAAGAGTACTTGAGGGCAACCCGGATAATGCCTTGAAAGAACCAGCAAGTATTGCGATCAGCAAACGAATAGCCAGGAAGTATTTTCCAACTGAAAGTGCACTTGGAAAAAGTCTAATTCTTGACAACAAATACAATGGAAAAGTTACCGCAGTTTTTGAAGACATCCCCTTGGCCTCGCATTTTCATTTTGATATCCTGATAGCTATGGTGGGTGATTGGCCAGTGGCCAAAGAAGCTCAATCCATGGCATTCCTAAGCAATAATTTTAACACGTATCTCCTGCTAAAAGAAGGCGCAGACGCCAAGGCCCTGCAGGCCAAGATACCAGGCTTCCTGGAAAAATATGTGGGCCCTCAAATAGCTCAGGTGATGGGTGGTGAATTCACTATGGAAAAATTCAAGGCATCCGGAAATAAGTACGAAACAACATTAATGCCTTTGCTGGATATTCATCTTCGCTCCGATTTGAACGGGGAGTTTGAACCAAATGGCAGCCTCACTTACGTCTACCTATTAGCTACAGTAGCGCTGTTCATTCTAGTCATTGCGTGTATCAATTTTATGAATTTGTCCACCGCTCGTTCCAGCAATCGCGCCAAAGAAGTGGGCATCCGAAAAGTGATGGGTTCATTGCGCTCACATTTGGTGAGACAATTCCTGACAGAATCCATACTTGTTACCTTATTCTCCTTTGCCGTAGCCATTGGGATCGCCTATTTATTGATCCCGTTGTTTAATGATCTCGCGTTTAAACAGCTCCACCTTCCCTTAACAACTCCTGCTTTTTACCTCTTGTTGGCTGGTGCTGCTCTAGTGGTAGGAATACTTGCGGGTATGTATCCCTCGTTCTTCCTTTCCGCCTTCCGCCCAATCAATGTTTTAAAAGGGAATCTCGCTTTAGGAATGAAGAGCGGATTCATTCGCAGCGGGCTGGTGGTATTTCAATTTGTGATTTCCATTTTTCTTATCATCGGTGCCATCACCGTCAATCGCCAGCTAAATTTCATTCAAACCAAAAAGCTTGGGTTTGAAAAGGACCAGGTGATTATTGTGCAAGATACCTATGCGCTTCGTCCCAATAAGGTACAAACCTTCAAGAATGAAGTGCTAAAAAACAGTGCGATCCAAAGCGGTACGATTTCAGGTTATCTTCCGGTAGAAGGGGGAAATTCGTGGCGCAACAACAGTACGTTTTGGAAAGAGGGCAACACACCAACTACAGAAAACATGGTAGCCATGCAAAATTGGAACGTGGATAATGATTATATCAAGACCTTGGGGATGAAGATAAAAGTGGGGCGGGGGTTTTCGAATGAGTTTCCTTCTGACTCGTCTGCTGTTGTGCTCAATGAAGCAGCTGTTGCCCAATATGATTTAGGCAATGATCCTATCGGAAAAAGGATCAGTACTTTTCATGGTGAGCGGCCCGACGGATCGCTAGATCCTACCAAAACAAAATCGTGGACAGTAATTGGCGTCGTGGAGAATTTTCATTTCTCTACTATGCGGGAAGGAATATCCTCTTTAGGCCTATTTCTAGATGATAGTGATGGCAGTGTTTCCTTTCGTTTCAGCGGTGGCAACACATCGGAAATTATCAAGACTCTTGAAAAAATCTGGAAAGGATTGGCCCCAGGCCAGCCGTTTCAGTATTCTTTACTTGATGAAGACTTCGCAAGAATGTATGCTTCGGAACAAAAGCTTGGAAAAATATTCGCGCTTTTTGCCGGCTTGGCGATCATCATTGCTTGTCTGGGACTATTTGCTCTTACCGCCTTCACTGCGGAACAACGCACCAAAGAGATTGGTATCCGCAAAGTGTTGGGCGCCTCGGTGAGCAGCATCGTCGTGTTGCTTTCCAAAGAATTCGGGAAGCTGATCATAATTTCCTTTTTGTTAGCCGCACCGCTCGCCTGGTTCGCTGTAGATTGGTGGCTGAAGAGTTACACCTATAAAGTCGAGGTAGGCGCTATTGTTTATTTACTCGCAGGCCTCACTTCCTTTGTCATTGCCTGGCTTACGATGGGTTACCAATCGATCCGGGCAGCGACGTCTGATCCGGTGAAGTCGCTAAGGAGCGAGTAACCCGATCAGGTCTTTCCAAGGAATACAATTTTTGTTTGATCTGCTTTGTTGATGTTACGATAGAACTCAAGCAGTTCCCCGTATGTTTCGGGGCCGAACTCACCTTTGTAGATTTTCAGTTTCCTGAAATAAATGATCTTACCCTGGTCGAATCGATAGGCGGCCTCGTATTCACCGAACTTCGATGTGAGTTTTATAGGGGCAGGAACAAATTCTGGGTATAAATCTTCCGGTAAGTGAAATCGGATGGTATCATAGTCGACATATCCAAAGTTTTTTCGGACGTTGGTCTTCCTGTTTTCAACTTTTTCAGGCATGAATGTGGAGCGATTCATCAGGTTGGGATTCAAAAAAACTCTCTTGCCGCTCACGGATGCATAGTTTCTCATCGAGAGTTCAAGATTGACTATTGCCGACGGATACCTGCTTTTATTGTTCAACATAGAGAAGGCATTCAGGTCAAAGGCCGGTACACTGGTGTTCTTCTCAACCCATTTTTTTTGGTTGTCAAATTGATCATTCAGGATAGAATGCAGGCCCTCGTTTTCATATTGTAGTCCGGCGTAGGTGGTTTTAACTTTCGCCTTCGCGTTCCCATTTTTCTCCACATAAACCTCTGCTGTTCTGGATTGAGTGTTCTGTTCAGTCGGATACCGGGGTGTCCTCACAACTTTGGCGCCATTATCCGTGATCATCAATGCGTTTCGGTCGCCGGTGAACGAGCCCATGTAGCCGAACGGATTAGTTTGACTCGTACATTCCAGCCAAAGCGTGTCATGCTCGTTAGGGACTGCAACAACGGCATGATTGAATTGGGTACTGGGAAAATCTCTCTCAAATGGAGGAGCATCACGCCCAGCCCGGATAAGTACATAATTTGCATTGACACCGGCCGCCTTGAGGAGGCTGACTGTATAATTAGAAAGCGCTTTGCAATCGCCGTAGCCTGTTTCATCGACCACCGCGGCTTCAAACGGTTGGAATCCTCCAATTCCAATTTGTATGCTGACGTAACGCGTCCTTCCCTGCATGTATTCGTACACCGTCTTGATTTTTTCTTCCAAAGAAAGGCCTTCCGTCATTTCCGAAACTTTCTTTCGGGTCGCTTCCGGTATTTCTCCACGACCCTTGTTAAGAGAGATGATCCACTGACCAAAAGAGTCCCATGAATTCATGTCTCCAAAGTATTTCTGATACTCAAATTGAGTCGGCCCTGCCAAGATCCTAGGCGCCACTTCATACACCTCTGGACCAAATGGCTCTTTTCTTATTGCTGGAACATTTTTGAAACTCCAGCCCCACAGCAGTTGCCAGTCTTTTCCCATGCTTATTTTGGGCTGCTGATCGGTATTGATCAGTTTAAACCTTGGCTTGAGTGAAGGCGGTGATGCCAATACATAACTCGAATTTTCTACTGCAACGCCATCGGCTTCTACGAGGTTGAAACCAGGGATGAAAAAAAGGAATTTGTATGCTACTTCATAATTGAATTCCACTGTATAAGGGTAGGTCCCCTGGCCAAGTTCAGCTGCCTTCAACCTATTGTCTTCATATAAACTGAAGCCAGAAATCGCACTTTGATCGTAGATATCTTCCTTTTTTAACTTTCGGATAACCGTGCCTCCAGCATCATAAACCATCCCATTGAATTCATTAACCTTCTGCAACTTACTGTACAAAATCACTTCCGTCGCATATCGTTTACCAGATTCATTGAGGATGGTAAAAACTTCATGAACGACATGGGTAGCAGTGCTTTTTGAATGGATTACAAATTTCTCTACCTTATTTCGTACCACCACATTGGCATTTCTTTTCAGGTCAGGTTGAATGTCATCAACCTTGTAGTTTTTTTCTTGTCCCCACGTCCATGAATAAGCCAGGACGCACAACAGGCAAATCATTTTCATGGATTCTTTCGCTTTAGTACGATTTGTTCATTGTGTTTGGCCACAACAATGTTATAAAACTCACGGAGATTGGGATACTCTTCATGGCTGAATAACGCCCTATTGATTACCAATTGACTCATTAATGTAATGGATCCATCCGCTGTGGTCGTCGAGTAAACAAACTTCCCGGCATTCTCGGGCAGTAGTGACATCTTGGGTTCTGGCAATTCATCAATCGTATAAGCAGGAGGTATGGTAAGTTTGAGTATGAAAATTGTTTCCTGTGGATAGGCAAAGTCAACCGGGTAAACTCTCTCTTCCTTCACAAATGGATTCGATGACTGTTTTGTAAATAGAATAGGGTCGATATAGATAACATCACCAGCTACTTGCGAATAATCTGTCAAATCAATTGAATAGGTTTCTCTTAGTGGTTCACTCAATTTGTCAAGATTTTCTATACTAGTATCTTGGACTATGATTGTCTTTCCTTTGAGGAACTCTTCCATATGTTTTTTAGCTCCCTGTTTAGAAATTTTTTCGCGTATGGCCCGGGCATCATAACCTGTTGACGAAGAAATTAGTTTGCCTTTCATTTGTCCGTTTTCATCCACGGCTACTTCTACGCTAACCGTTTTTTTTGATTTCGGCGATTCCATCAAGTTAACCCATTGAAATCCTTCGGCAGTTGCTCTGTAGCCAAAACCATTGAGGCTTGAGGTGGGCAGATATTCCATGGGTAAATAACGATCCGTAGCATCCAATAACATTTTCTTTCCCTTATAGTCAGTCAACACCAACACGTTGTTAAATTGGCTTCGTACTGGTACATCCTGCCTTACAAAACCATTGGACCTTGTGCTGATCAATACAGGGTCGGCTTGTAGACCTGCGTGGCGCAACAAGGAGAGCAAAACCAGATTGAGATCACCCGAAGTACCTTTTTTTTCCTCCAAAACCTCCTTGGGTTCTTGTTTAATCCTCGTGCTATAATATCCAGCCCATTCCAGGTTATTTTTCACATAGGAATAAATAGCCTTAACTTTCTCATCGGGTAAATTCAAATCCTTGACAAGCTCTTCTGATTTTTTCTGCAAAAAACCAGTCTTCTTTACATTGCCAATTTTCTTTGCTTCATCTGTGGAAAGAGTTTCCTCCAAATACTTTACCCTCAAATCATCCCAGCTTGACATCAAAATTCGTGGAGAAGCTGGTCCAGGTGGATCGATGGCGGTCAGATCAAATGATACTCCAGAGATATAGTTCTTGCGTGAAGAAATGAAAGGTTCGTCCTTGAAGGCAGGGACATCGGCCATAGCCCAATGATAATATTCGCATGAACGAAATTCCTCCAGGTATTCAGATGGGATTCTTAAGCTTGAAGCTTCCGTGGCACTGACCCCTCCACAAAATTCAAATTTTTTTTCATTGACAATGGGAGCAAGATAACCGCGAAAAGAAAATTGATAGGCCGCAACCTGACTCACATGAGCCTCATATTCGCTCCATTTGCACGGAATCAAATCCTGAAAGTCCCAGGGTCTGAGCTCAAATAGAATTTTAACGGCCAGCTCGTATTGATACTCAATTACCGATCCTACTTTGACCTGGGGCAATGCAAACCTTATTACGCCTATTCCATCGACAAACTCTTCCCTGTACTTATTTTTTGACTCAAGCTTGACTTCCTCCATACGCCCATTAACAAGATTGTAAGTAGACGCCTTAAGTCCAATAAATGACCCAAGATCACCGAAAAAGCTTCCCCTGTCGAAAAAGGGTACTATCACATCCCCAAATCGCAATCCGTCTTCGCTAAGAATTTTTATACGCGTATGTCTCTTGTAAGACGATCTGATGCCAGTAACCAATGTCTCCCCGATGTCAAATAATTTAACTGCAGAGGCAGAGCTGTCTTTTTCATAAGACGTCATTTTCAATTCCTCCATACTGATGACGCCAAACTTGATGGGCGGCCTCGTTTGAGCATCCAACAGGAACGGCAAGAACATCAAAATGAAAACTGCTCTCATGGGTTGAAATCTGTCAACTAATATAGGTGATTTCTTACGGTACGCGTCATTAAATGATCATCCTGGCGTGAGATGTCAATAGTCGTTAATGCCTGCTAAATGCAACATTTCCCGCCAAAATACAGACGTGCTGCCTTAAAATGATCAGGGAAATAGGAGAAAGTCCTATTCCGTTTGCCCTAACAACTGCTCATAAAACCATAGCGACAACCGATAACTGTCCAGGCTGACCCGCTCGTCGATACCATGGAACCCTATAGGATCAACCATCGGGCTGAATTTAATAATGCCTCGCGATACTTGGCCGAAATGGCGTGAATCACTGACTCCAATCATCAGGAACGGGGCCGTAATAGTTTGTGAGAAAGTTTTTTTCACCGTCTCCTCCACTTTTTTGTAAGCAAAGTTTTGTTCTGAAGTAACCGTTGATGCCTCTGAAACAAAATGGCCATAATGGTTCACTATTACCCTCTCATCATGGATGACATTTTTCACACGGGCAATCACGTAATCGGAACTGTTCCCTGGTAGTATCCTGAAGTTCACTACTGCTTGCGCAACGGTTGGTATTGCGTTTCCCCTCATGCCTGCATTAAAAATGGTTGGCTCCGCCGTAGTGCGAATGCAGCTTATTAGATTCATGCCCCCGCTTTGGCCCTTTCATGATATTAATCATGTCTCGCCCACAACTTAATGACTGACGACAATCAATTTCATGATTAAACAGTGCCTGACAACTGATGAAGATAAAAATGCGTCATGATTAAGTTCATGCGTTTTGGTGACTTTCATCATGATAAGTTCTAGTCGCCTGCTGCACATTTGTCGCATTAAACAATCAGCCATATGAACAACACACGAATAACTAGCTGGGTGGCCGTTATTGTCACCAGCAGTCTGATATTAACTCAATGCCAGAATGCGAATGAGATAGTCCCTGCCAAGGGGACTGACCCGACCAAGATCGTTCGTGGAACTGAATCAATAAGTTGTCCTACTTGTACGCCGTTGGTTTCGAATGGAGCCAGCGCTGATTTTAACACGTCGGCTATACCTTCAGGGCAATGGTATTATGACAAGAGCCACTCCAATGTAATGTGGGAAACTCCTTACAAAGGCGTGAGTTCATTGCTTACCGGAAGGTTTAACTACTTTGTTCTGAAGAGTCTAACCTTTGATGAAACCGATCCTTCCAAGATCGCTTTTGAAGGGTATGTCAGACTCAACTCCGTGAATACGGGAGAACCGAACCGCGACGGCTCGTGCTTGCTAGCGACCTATAATACCACGGTGGCCAAGACCACAGAACCTGAAAACAATGCTACAATCAAGAGTACAGGCGTAAAGTACAGCGATACAGACGCGGGTTATATCGCCACAGCAGACCTGACCTTCATGGGTGTTACAAAATCAGTAACCCTGAAACTGAACTATAAGAAACAAACTCACTTTGACGGTGCGCCGGGTTATTCAATTTCCGGAATAGAGGGATCGTTTGTCTTCAATGCACTCACCGATTTTGGCTTAGTATCTACCAATATTGCAGACCAACTGACAGTGCGGCTGGATATGTTACTCAGAAAGAAAGACTAACCGTTTAACAAAGTGGATTTATGAAAAAGATAGCGGTCATCGTATTGGGCTACCTCACATTATTAATGAGTCTGGCAGGTTGTTTTTATGACAAAGAATTGGATAAGAATGCGGGGGGATTGCCTACCAATGTTAGTTTGAGTACTGATGTGCAGCCTATTTTCACCAAGAATTGTGCCCTATCCGGTTGCCATGATGCTGTTCCTACGTATAAACCCTCCCTCGTGGTAGGGAATTCATATGATGCATTGAAATCAGGCGGTTATTTGAATGAGGTGGTTCCCAACAGTGGAATTCTTTATCAACATATTGCATCAGGAGAAATGCCGCCCGGCGCACCACTTACTTCACGGGATCTTAATATGATTATTGCTTGGTTGAGTCAAGGAGCGAAAAACAATTGATTTAAAAGATTTAGACACACTCATGATATGAAAGAGCGCAAAGACTTACGGTATGCCATTCTGCTTGCCGTTGCATTCCTGGGTGGTATGCCCGTGTTTGCCCAGGAAGAGGTGAAGGAAGAGATCAAACAGGAAGAAGATAAAAGAAAACCCGAGAGACCTGCTTTTGAAAGTAGTTGGCTTATTGACAACCAGACTTCTCTTGTACCGAAAAAGGGCACCTTCGAATTGATGATTCAGCACCGCTTTGGCACAATGGCCAACGGTATCACGGACCTTTATGGGATCTGGGCACCCGGCAATATCCGGC
>JAYWDR010000506.1:0-3228 GCA_043779735.1 Cyclobacteriaceae bacterium
CTTGGTCCGGGTAACACAGGCGCTAAGTAAGACGCATGCGGTAATGACAAACAATAGTTGCTTCATGATATTTTAGTTTTTGCCCCGATAGGTATCGGGCTGGTTTTTTTTCCGGTCTTCAATACGGTCACGGTCTCTCTCACAGCAATACTGGGCAGGGAGTCTTTGTTCAAAGCTACGTATTTTTTTACCTCGCTTTTGTGGTGCTTGACGGCACTCCGCAGCACCCATGAAACAGCCTTGGTGATGAGAATCTCCTTTTCTCCTTTCAGCCGGTCGATATTGTGAAAAGCCATCTGTACCAACCGCACATCCCTGGCCCCCTGGAGAGGTGAACAAAGCAGGACGATGGAGGCCCGTCGCTTATTGATATTCTTGCTTTTGGAAAATTGCACGAGTAGTTTTTTCCACCGGTTCCAATTTTCTGCAATTTCAAAACGGGTGTAAGCGCCGGTACAAACGGAGTCCACTTCAGCCCATCCCACCAGGTGTTCCAGCCACTGGTCAAATACCCCCGGATCAAATTTTCTTTGAGGACGCGTGGAGAGATCCAATAAAATGCCCGTCATGCACTTCTCAGTGGAGGATTTTCCCTGCACCAGGCTGGTAAGAACCTTCTTGAACACGCCAGCGCTTAAATCTCGATGAGCTTTCATCCAACCTTTCGCGAGGCTTCTCAGCGTGGGAACATTGATGGGGTAGCGGGGATGCTGGTTTCCCAGGTAGCTGTCCAGGAAAGTATGTTGCGTGGGCTTGCCGGAATGCTTCCGGATCAAGGCCAGGATTTCATAATGATAATAATGGGTTGTCATAGCAGCTGCATAAAGCGATAACCATCGAGCCAAAAGCCAATGGCTAATAGCCAAAGGCCAAAAGCTAACAGCCAAAGCTCAAGTGCTAGTCGCCAAATTCCAAAATCCACAGCTATATTAGCGTAACTAATTACCCAACCTCCCCCATGCTCCACGAAAAGCAAATTCATATCCTCATTGGCTGCGCCGATGCCCGTGACCTCAGCCAGGTACAGGTAGATGCAGTCAGCAAGACAATAGATGCCTATCGCTCACAAGGTGTGGAGGTGGAATTTCATGTCGTCCGGGCTGCCGGTTCTTTTGTGAGCCCTGACGTGGTGATGGACGTCAAGCGCACCTTTGAACAAGCCCAGCGGGCCAACCACGACTTTAGTATTCCGTTGAGTTATTTCGTACACCTTCAAACCCATGCCCACCTTACCGAAGATTCGAACGACGCCTACATCAGTCACGTCCACGACCTGCATGTCGTGGAGGGTTCGCCACTCAATTGCGGTATGATGCATGCCTCTGCCGTAGGTGTGGAGATTGAACAGATGATCGTGGACGAAAAACCGGTACTTGAATTGAATGGCGTAAAAGTTATTGTTGACAATGACACGAAAATCAAGTTGCTGCTCAAGGAGCATTATGCCTACGACGGATACCTGGCAGGTGACTGGATTTTCAGCATTGATTTGCTGAGAACCCATCCGCGCCACCAGCGCACTTTACTTGAAAAAGCAATCGACAATGACTCTGAGCTTAAGGTGTTGGATATCAAGATCACATGCGGCATCCAGGATTACTCGATTCACAGCCTCATCCGTGTGGACGATGGTGATCCTGCCGTCCCCTTTTGGGATGATGTGCAGCGCTATGTGCGCGATCATTCTGAAAATGAGCGCACCAAGCGTGAAGTGCTCATCCATCAATCGCAAAAGCAGAAACCGCTGGCCGGCCTTTTGTGCATGAGCGATCCGCGGCAGTCGTCACGCACGCTGGCGGCAGAATATTATCTGCATAGCAAGCACATCACCCACGGGGGTGAATACTTGCCGAATACTGTTTTTAATATGACCGGCAGTTCCTTTGATATTCCCAATACGCCTTTTGGGCCGTATGTCATCGCCGGATTTTTTTACAGCGTGAAACACCTCGCCCTCACGGACCAGATGGTCATGGGCTACGACGTCCGGCAGACAGGTCGCATCATGCAGAAGATCAAGAATGACCCCATCATGAGCATGATCGTAAGAAAATTTAATGTAAACCTGATTCCTATCAGCCATGTTGATGTCACAAAAAAACAGACAGGCGGTACTCCTTTTGGTTATTAATTGTTTTTGCTTTTTGGCCTTTGCATAGCATTTAATTGGTCGACTTGGGTGTCAGCACTAGAGTTCAAGCATCTCGACTAGTCCGACTTTGACCTTTTCAATATCTCCTGTGGATATTCTTCCGCGGCTTTCTTTCTGTATTCTGCTTTCATCCACGGCCCTCACCTGGTCCAGGCAAATTTCACAAAACTTATTTTCAAATCGGATCTCAATACATGATGGATACCCGCGCAAAGTAGTGGTGATAAACAAAATAACAGAATGCTGACCAATAATCAACACCCCTAATACTTGCAAAAAGGTCACCCCGTCCCATCAAAACAAAAAAACCCGTAAACACTTGGTTTACAGGTCGATAGAATAAACTTCAGTAGCCCCGGTAGAAAAATTCTAGTTTAACTCAGCCGAACTTCGCTTCACTCAAACACAATTTTCATTAGTGTTTTCGAATCTTTTGTCAGTTCTACTCGTAACTTAGACTAGCGAGTGTTCGACCATATTAACTAAAACCTTCCCCCAAACCTTCCCCCAACAATGTCAACCTACAATTACTATTTGCGTAAGCCATCAAGTGCCAAGAAGACCCCGATCGTTTTGTTTGTATCCATCGACAACGTTGTGTCCAAGATCAGTACAGGTGAAAGCATTGAACCAAAGTATTGGGATAGAAAGAAACAATTGGCAAAGCCTCACTATACCGGAAGCCCTGAGCTTAATGCATTCCTCCTGGCGTTCAAGGGGAAAGCACATGCAGAGCAGCGGGATTTCAAGATAGACCATGCCCAGCCTTCAACCACTCAGTTGAGGAAGGCCATTGCAATACCAAAGGCCAAACCCAATTCACAGTTCAAGGACACCCTGGAGCTCTTTATAGAAACTCATAAAGTAAAACTCCAGCCCACAACCATCAAAAAATACAAATCCGTTCAGAACCATTTGAGCAAATACCAAGAGGAAAAAAAGAAAACACTAAGCTTCGATTCCATAGATCTGGACTTTATGGAGTCCTTCAGTGCATTCCTGGTCCACACCCAAAAACAAAACAACAACACCATTTGCAAATACATCAAAGCCTTTAAAACCTTTATGCAATGGTC
>JAYWDR010000507.1:0-3220 GCA_043779735.1 Cyclobacteriaceae bacterium
GGCACCGATGCAGATAGTGTGGCAGAAGTATTGTAGTCAAGATCTTTAATACCAAACTTGTCATGCGCCTCTACAACTCCAGGCGAGGCAATAGGCTCATTTATTCCAGCAAAAAGACCGGGAGGTATGGTGAAATCCAACTTCGTAGCGAATACATCAAGTATATTGAATGAGGTAGGAGACACGAACCCTCCAAAGACCCCCGCAATATAACCAGCGCCTATAAAAAAGCTGGAACCGTTGGCCACTGTGGCGGCGGTTACGCTTACATCAATCGGGTTATGATCTGTTACTTGGGGTGCTGTGCTACTAAAGCTTACTCGCACGCTCAATGGGGTCTGACTGCCATCGGTTGCAGTGAGAAGAGCGCCACTAAACGTGTAGTCGTGGAAAGCATCTCCGGCGAGGACGCCAATCGTTGCATCCTGTTCTATGCCTATCTCCACGGCACCATTGTACAAGGCAATTCTTCTAAGGTTGGATGGATTCGTTATTCGAAAAGTAATGGAAGTCAGGTTGGTAGAGGCACCATCTAGGTCATTGTTGGGAATGCCATCATTGTCCGTACCGGTGGTGATCAGGCTGGCACCGTATAAGAAGCTAACACGGCTTCCATCCACCAGCAACACGCGAGCTATTTCAAGACTTGTACCACTATTTTGTATATCGACATTCTCCTGATAATTGACATACGGTAGTGTGGGTAAGTATGCGAAGGTAGGATCATTGATGACCGACGATTCAAACGAAGACAGGAGGGTGAGGACCGGAGACGTACCACAAATGGCATTTACACCGCAGGTTGTCCCCCCTGGTCCCGCGGCCATTGAAAGGGTCACAAATTGACCATTGCTCCCTGATGTGAATTGGAAAGTGGGTCCTAAGACAAGCACCCCTGAAGTAAATGTAGTGACCCCTATGCTAGGGCCTCCGGTCATGGTCTGGCCCGTAGCGTTGGAAATAGCTCTAACCTGTGATCCAGCTCCAGAGAAGTTAATGTCCCTGTTGTTGTTAATATCCGTGGCTTCAAGTGTTATTCCAGGCAAATTAGTATCACGACTTACCGGGATGGCTGAGGCAGGAGAAAGAAACCTCAGCTGTGTCGCAACTACAGCCACTTTGTCAAAGGCACCGGAAGTAGCGGATTCCCCACCTACAATACCTGTGCTATTGGCAGCAAGAACAAAGTTGGAGGCCACTACTTCAAATTCAAATCCCAAACCATCGATAGTGCTGGGCAAGGCTCCCAAGAGGGCTGTCCTTAAATAGACCTTAAGTGTATAGTTCTTGGTAGTGCTGTCATCAACATAGCCAAGCGAGGTAGCAGCATTCGTTATGGTGGGTATGCTCGTGAAAATGATTCTGTTTGGTGACCCCAGTATGGAAGTGGCAGCTAACGTGTGACCTTGTCCATCCTCCAGGGTTGCGCCTTGTATGGCTTGTGACCAGTCAGTGATAGAGTTGTTCGTTGCATTTGAGGTTACCGTCAGCTGAGAAATAAGTGTTGGGAGACCATCGTCATTTCCTACACCCGTGGGTATTTTATCATCGATAACATCAAAATTAAATACGGTCACACCAGGTGCGGTTGTCGAGGCCACGGAGGATGATGAAATCGTGGCAGGGGCCGCTGCGCCTAACGCAATTCTTGTGGCAGTACCGGCTTGTACAGTCACCCCAAAGCTGGTGGCAGGAGTCAAAATACCAGAAGTAACGGTAAGCGTCCCGTTGCCGGTTGTTCCATACTGGAAAGCAGCTGGGAAGGTGAAGACACCTGCATTAGGGGCCGCATTGTCTCTTGTCAATGTGTTGGAAGGAGTGACAGGAATGGCACAAGCGATTGTTACGACGGGGAGTTCATAATCAAGATCTGTATTATTCAATATGTCCAGCGCTTTTACTACCGGAGTTGCTTGTTGCGAACTTACGTTTACACTTGGCAGCAAGGGTGTAATTAGATTGGTCGTAAAAGCGAGCTTGGTCGCTGTCACAGCTATTCGGTTGTCGTTGCCAGCAATGGAAGAGACCGCAAAGACACTAGGGAATGTTGATGATACGTTGGCCTGTGTAGTGGCCGACACCACAGTGAATTGGAACTGGAAATTGTCAGTTACACTGGCTGCAAAACTCACCCGTACAATAAAGGAGGCAATTCCATTATCAGGAGCAGTAAGTGAAAGGCCACCGAAAGTTACACTGGGAGCACCGACTTGGTCTGTTCCGATCTCGGTTGTTCCTGCTGCGTCATAAAGTGCAATTCTCTGGATAATACTAGAATTGGTCAAGTTTAAGGTTATGCTTGTAACGATTGTACCCACTCCGTCAGCATCTGATCCACCTCCATCACGTATGTCGAACCCCGCCACATTACGGCTAGTAGGTGAATTAACAATGTTAAAATTTTCCTGGAAGTTTTGGTAAGGAATGTTGGTTGGAGTTAAGAATCCATTCGCAACGATGTCAGAAGCATTCGAGGTGGTAATGTTAAATACAGGCGAACTTGTAGCATTCGTGATCACACCAGAGTTCGTACTCAATTGCAGCCCTGCACCATTGATGGTGTGAATGATGGACGGATAGGTGCCCAAACCCAAAGCGAATGTTGCGTTCTGAGGTGTGCTTAGAAGTGTTCCTGTGGAGGTAAGTCCGACAATATAAGATCCATCCACATCACGGGTGTTAAGCGGGTCTACGGCCTCAACAGTAACTGGTGACATGGCAATACCATTGAATGTGTTGGTGGGCTGCAGTACGAATAATAGCTTGGTACGGAGTACTGCGATCATGTTGTTATTCCCTGCAACCGATGTAACAGCGCCACCGCCATCAGGCGCCAGGAATGCAGAGTTGAGTGCTTGAGCAGTTACGGGTGCCGCAACAGTCAATGAAAATTGCTGATTGTCAATAACCGCGGTAGTGAAACTCACACGCACCGTGAAAATAATGGAATTATCGTCTGCTGCTGTCAGTGTGAAGCCAGCGAAATTGACAATCTGACCTCCAACTAATTGCTCTGTTCCTACGATTTCTGTTGTGCCCAAAGCATCATACAGTGCAATTTTCCGGATGAAAGCAAAATTAGTACCCAGATCCAGTGACATGTTGGTCAGGATTGTGGGGGTTAAATCCAGGTCTGGTAATGCTCCACCATCCCGTACGATAAACCTGGCTACGACCAGACTGGAAGCAGAGTTGACAATATTGACGTTTTCCTGAAATG
>JAYWDR010000508.1:0-3214 GCA_043779735.1 Cyclobacteriaceae bacterium
TTTTTCTTTGACACAATACGCTGAGGTTTTAATTTCATAAGCGATGTCAGGGCTGTAGAGGTAGCCCCCTGTTCAAGACGACCCGTGCGATTGCCTTCCTTCATCGTCCATCGGTTTTGCAACCGAATCAAATGAATCTCAGTGCCGGGTTCCCGCGCAGGAATAATGACCAACTCTGACACCTTCGCAGAATCAATTTCAGCAAGACTTTGAGGTAAGCTGCTCTCCAAGGTGGGCGAAAGAAAATACCTTATCCCGATAAAAATTACAATAAGCCCAGCCAGCAGGGCAATCAGTTTCCAGTTGTTAGCGTTCCTCATAATTCTCACTCATTCGTTTCAAACGCGTCATGCGGTTACTCTGCATACGCACGATTCCATAGCCAATGACGAGCAGGATTGGCAGCAAAAAGTTTACGTATTTCAAAAAGGTCTTTGTAGTATCTTCTAATTGCTCAATAGGCCGTGAAGTGATCCCTTTGGTGCGGAGTTCAATCAGGCCTGTATCATCTGACAACCAGTCAATCGCATTGACAACCAGACTTACATTGTCCGACTGCAATCTTCTCGGTGGCTGTCCTGATCCATTGACTACCAGGTCGCCATCACCAATGACCACCATTTTACTATTAGCGTTTCCTGACAGTTTACCTTCCAGCACGCCAGCTACAGTTACATTTTGCATTTGGAAGTCTGCTTGGGTCCACTGTTTGCCAAAGTCGAAATATACCGGTGTTTTTTGAACGGACGATTGCTCGGATGAAAAGGCAATCGGAGTAAACCGCCGGGTGGTATCTCCTGCGTAATTCAGTGGGCTGACAAATTCAAATAGCACTGTCTCCAACCCTTTCGTGATGGGATGGTTGGCAAACTTGGCGACCGCGGGGAGGTAAGGGAAAGACACCTGGCTCTGCATCGTAAAGGAACCCTGTTGCTGTTGAACAGTCACTGAACCGCATTTTGCATCAACTACAAAAGCATCCTGAACAATCATTCCTTTTTGTGCAAGCCAGTTTTCCAAACCCGTTGTAACTGAAATGCCTGTAGATTGTCGTAAATCACCATTCACACGGTTGATTGCCACCAGCAAACGACCACCCCGCGCAAGGAAGACATCAATTTTCTGAAAGTGTGATGCTGGTATGGTGTCATTGGGGCGTACCAGGGCCAATGTCTGTATCGTTGCGGGAATATCCAGTGAATCCAAGTTCATTTCCTGAACATCATAGAGTACACTTAGTTGTTCTTGAGCCTGGCCCATCTCAGCCACGGACGGTTCTCCATGTCCTTGAAGAAAGGAAATAACAGGTTTATGTGCGATGGAAATCTTCTTGATGGAGGTTGAAAGCGCGTACTCCATGGCGGCACCGGGCTGTATCACAGGAATTACTTCCTTCTTGTCACCCAAACTTATCGAGGCCCCCAGAAAAGCTTTCTGCTGTTTTACCTGATCCTTCTCCCGTACATTGATCATAACAGGTTGAATGCCGCTTTGGGCTGCTTGCTGCTCCGTGCTTTCGCTTTCATTCGGATTGATGAACTCGTATGCTATCATACCACCTGAACGGCTGGCGTATTCAATCAGCAAATCCCTGAAATCATCCCTTGTTTTGCCCACGTTCGCAGGAAGGTCCTTTGAGAAATAAGCTTTTACCGTTACAGGTTCTTCAAGGTTGCTCAAGATGTCTCTGGTGGCCTTGCTTAAAGTGTACTGGTGGTTGTCGGTCAAATCAAGACGGAGGTGAAGTTCATTTGATAAAAAATTGATCACCAGCACGATGCCGATCGTTAGTGTGGTTGTGATTAGTAATTTTTGCTTCATACGAACGAAGAAATTAATTCATGTTACGTTTGGTTAATGACAATTCGGACAGAAAGAGCCCCAGGAAAATAATAGATGCAAAATAAATCAGGTCTCTGCTATCCACCACACCTCGCGAAATGCTCTCAAAGTGATTTCCCAGGCTCAGCGTGGTGAATATCTGCGCCACAAAACCTGTGAAACTTCCAGCGAGTACTTCGAAAATGATGTGAAAGAAAATACCAACAGAAAGCGCCAACAGAAATGCGACAATCTGGTTATTGGTAATACTGCTTGCATATAAGCCTATGCTGATGTATGCTGCACTCATTAGCGTTAAGCCGACATACCCGCAAATGATTTCACCAGCATCAATGTTGCCAATTTTGGAAAGCGTGATGACATAGGGAAATGTGAACAGCAAAGCAATTACCACGAGCAGAACGGCGGATAAGAATTTTCCCACCACTACCTGGCGGTCGGTTACGGCTTTGGTGAGCAGCAATTCAATAGTCCCTGTTTTTCGTTCCTCTGCCAGCAATCGCATGGTAAGTGCTGGTGTAAAGAAAAATAGCGTCCAATACGCTACAGAAAAAAAAGATTGCAAGGTTGCCTGCCCAACAAAGAAAATATCAGAGCCGAACAGCCATGTGAAAAACCCGCTGAAGCCAAGAAATAAAATCAGCAGGATGTAGGCAATCAGCGAATCAAAATAAGATTCTAGCTCCTTTTTCGCAATGATCCAAACTGCCCTCATATCAATTCATAGTTAAGTTTCTGAACACATCTTCCAGGCGCGTCTCCAAAGGAATGAGTTCACTTAGCACCCACCCCTTTTGCACACAGACATTAAATATTTCCCGCTTGGAAGAAAGACCGCTGTTACTCTGGACTTCAAACCTGTTCAAATTCCTGTCTATCAGTTCAACAGTATCAATTGATTTCAGTCTTCGCAGTTCACTCATAATGTTGTCGGCCTGACCATCCTCAATTCGAAGTTTAATGATTTCCTGGCCGCTTGCTTGCTTTCGCAGGCTCTCGGCCGTGCCATCAGCCACGATCTTTCCCTTATTAATTATCAAGATACGATCGCAGGTGGCCTCTACCTCCGGAAGAATATGAGTACTGAGCACGACCGTCTTTGCTTTTCCAAGTTCCCGGATCAGTTTTCGAATTTCTACAATCTGATTAGGGTCAAGACCAGAGGTGGGTTCGTCAAGAAGCAAGATCTCAGGATCGTGAATCATGGCTTGTGCTAACCCCACGCGTTGACGATAGCCCTTTGACAACTCTCCGATCTTCTTGTGTTTTTCTGCATTCAGACCGCAAACGCTCACCATTTCGCGAACCCGGGTTCCTATATCTTTTTGATTCATCCCCTGCAGAGCCGCGCAAAATTTCAGGTAATCAATGA
>JAYWDR010000509.1:0-9165 GCA_043779735.1 Cyclobacteriaceae bacterium
GTGTTGCAAGAATTCCCTCTGGCAGACTAGTCCGGGTGCAACAAGACCTTTAGGCACTTTTCTTTTTTGTTTGCAAAAATTTCATATCCATGCACGCCCTCAGAAAGTTTTATCCTGTGAGAGAATACTGAGCTGATATCATATTTCTTTGTCTGTACGACCCCAATTCACGCGAAGCAATGATTGTCATGAGGCCCACTGGACCGCAACCCACAATAACATAAACACGGTTTGACTTTATTTCTGCCTGTTGCGCACAGTAAAATCCTGTAGAGAGGATATCGCCCAGCAGTAGTCCCTCTTCCAATGAGATGCCTTCCGGAACTTTCATGAGCGTACTGTCGGCCAGAGGCACCCTTATGTACTCTGCCTGACCACTCTGAAGGCCTATACCCTTTTCTACCCAACCATAAAGTTGATTGTGAATGCACCGGCAAGTAAGGCCAATGCGACAATAATAGCATTGACCACAACAGGTGGTAAAAGGGCTCATTATCATATCGCTCTTCTTGTGAACGTGAACCTCTTTTCCTGTTTCAACAATCTCACCTACAAATTCGTGGCCCATCGCAGTGCCGTGATCAATACCTTTTTCGTGTTCATGATATACGTGAAGATCAGAACCGCAAATTGCGCTGGCCTCAATTTTAACAATCACATCGGTTGGAAGGACTATTTCCGGATCGGCTATTGACTCGTAATGGATGCGTTCTTTGCCGTGGAAAGTAAGGGCTTTCATGATTGAGTCCTGGATTCTGGCATCAAGATTCTGTTACCGATCAGGCTGATTCTGGGAGCTAAATAGGCTATTCAATTCAAGTTCAATTTTTCCAACAATCATAGAAAAATCCTCTACCCGCTCTACAAAGTCAATGCTATTGACATCAATCACCAGCAATTTACCCTTGTCATACTCATCAATCCATTTCTCGTAATGCTCATTGAGGGTTCTCAGGTACTCAAGTTTGATATTGTATTCAAAATCGCGGTTGCGCTTCTGTATTTGCTGTACCAGCTTTGGGATGTCAGCTCTTAAATAGATCAGCAGGTCTGGAGGCTGAACAAAGTTGATCATCGAATTGAAAATATCGAGATAGCTTTGGTAGTCGCGGTCGCTGATATGCCCACTTTTATGAAGGTTGGCCGCAAAGATGTGAGCGTCTTCATATATGGTGCGGTCCTGGATAATAGTTTTGGGACTGTTCCGAATTTGGTGGACCTGGTTAAAGCGGCTGTTGAGAAAATAAATCTGCAGATGAAAGGCCCACCGGGTCATATCAGAGTAAAAATCCTTTAGATAGGGATTATGATCAACAGATTCATACAAAGGTGACCAGCCATAGTGCCTGGAAAGTTTTTCCGCCAGCGTGGTTTTGCCGGATCCGATGTTGCCGGAGATGGCAATGTGTTTTAGGTTGTTCATAATGTTCAACAGCTAAATTTAGGAATTTCAGAGCAACATGATTTCAATGGACTGGTTTCTTATGTTATCCATCGAAAAATAAAGGTAGAATCTGTATAAATTCTGATCTTCACGCCATGAGAATTCCCTTTCTATTGGTTTTTTGCTGGCTCCTGCTTGTCGGCTGTGGGGGTACCAAAGAGGAAAAGTGCGCATTCGTCCCGGAGACTTCTTCCATCAAACTCGGTTTAGCCTTTGAATCATTGGAGGATTCATTGCCGTCAATCCAGAATAAGGCCCAACTGGTTCATTTCCTCACAAGGCATCCGGAGATCCGCGATGTGTTTTTCAATCGCGCCAGCTATCCCAGCGACTCCGCTTTCATCAATGAGTTATACAAGCGTTTTACAAACCCTCACATAGATACCCTATTAATGGAAACGCACCGGGTTTTTGGCAACGGCACTGAGCTCAAAAATCAGTTTATTAACGCCTATACTAACCTGAAATACTACTATCCTGATTTTCAGCCACCAAAAATTCTAACCGTCATCACCGGCCTCGAGAGCGACTTGTTTGTAAGTGATTCACTGGTAATCATTGGGCTTGACTATTTTTTAGGCGACAGTGCTACGTACCGTCCCAACATGTATGAATATATGCTCAGCAGATATACTAAAGACTTCGTCGTGCCATCAGCCTTATTGCTTACGGGCATAGACGGTCGATTTAACAAAATCAATCCTGACGACAAGACTGTTCTTGCTGACATGATTGCCTATGGCAAAGCCTACCAATTCACCAAACTAATGGTTCCCTGTACTCCGGACAGTATCCTGTTGGGCTACACCATGGCCGAAACTGAGGGCTCGCTGCAATATGAAAACCTCATCTGGTCACGACTGGTGGAGGACCAGGTATTGTATGCGACCAGTCACCTGGTAAAACAGAAGTACATTTCCGAGCGTCCCAAAACTGTGGAGGTTGGTGAACAATGTCCTGGTCGAATTGGCACGTGGGTTGGTTGGCAGATTGTTAAGAAGTTTATGCAAACTCATCCTGACATAGTTCTGTCTCAACTGATGGAAATGCAAAATGCTTCCCAGCTCTTCAAAGAATCAGGCTACAAACCGCAAATAGTAAAAGTAAAGGGTAAAGACAAGAGCTGAGTTTTCATGAGCGTCCCTGGTCTTAAGCAAATATTCTTTGAAATTCCGCAGAAAGCAGTGATCTCGAATACTTCTTTTCTGCTAGCCGCCTCGAAGCCATTTGATGTGCTTGTAAGAGTTTTTTGTCAGCAATAAATGGACTGATTTTTTTCACAAAATCCGTGGGCAACACCGGGTCAACAAAAATTCCACAGCGTTCATCTTTCATTTCTTTTTTGATCCACCCACCGAAATTAATCACAATTAGTTTGCCGGCTGCGAGGCCATCAAAAAACTTGTTGGGTGAACCGGTTTCCAGAATAGGGACATTTTTATAACAGATAAATACCGCATCGGTGACGTTCATAATGACATTTACGCCCTCTCGGTTGACAAAATCGAGTAGTGAAATATTTTTCAGATCAAGTCGCTTAATGGTGGCCTTCAGTTCGTCGCGCAACGCGCCATCACCGCATAAAATAAAGTGAACGGGCAGCATTGCCTCTTGGGAGGCAATCGCACATTCCAGAAAATAATCGAGGCCATTGGCTACACCTAGCGCGCCCATGTAGGACACCACAAATTTGCCTTCCACCCCAAATTTACTTTGAAGTAAGGGCTTCTTCTCTTCGGGCTGGTAAAAATCACAATCGGCCATATTCGATATCAGGTGGACCTCTTTGCCGGGTGCCTTCGTTTCAATGGCAGACTTAATCAATGGTGAGAGGGCTACTATAGATTCTGCCTGCTGATAGATCGATTTCTCAAAAGCATATAATGCCTGTTGAAATAATTGGTTTCGAACGAAGCCCATTTGTATCGGCGCGTCCGGCCATAAGTCACCTACTTCAAAAATGAAAGGCATCTTATAGCGAAATTTGACCCATTGGGCAACGATTCCAACGGTGAGTGGAACTGAGATGGCATAGCACTTGTCAAAATCCCTAAACTTCCTGGCCACCTTTAGGGCCCCAATAACAAACCGAGCGAATGCCCATGCCCGAGCGTAAAACTGCAATCGGTTATCATAAGGTATAGGTAAATAATGGACCTCAATTCCTTCAATGCTCTTTATTTTATACCTCGTTTCACTAAATGAGGAGATCATCACAACCCGATGTCCGGAGTCTACCAGTGCACGTGCCAGATAGTATGAGCGAATCGCTCCACCGCCTTGAGGTGTTTTGAAGTGCTGATGGAGCATTAAAATTTTCACGATGCAAAGAAAAGAAAACTCGCATAGCCGACGCGAGCGTGTGAGAGAAATCTTTCAGACGATTTCTAAAATCCCTACTTGGCAAACTGGATTTTATACTTGCGAATGGTGCTGCCAATGAGGGTCCCACTGATGGTTGCGGGCAGCCCCCACTGTACCCAAATAAACTGCTGTATCTGAATGTTGACTACAATAAAACCAGTGACTGCTGAATTATAGCTGTCGCCCATACTGGCGATGTGCGTATACCACCAATGCATTTTATCCTGAGATGGGCGTAGATAGTTCTTTTCGTCCTGAACCAGGAAAGAGCCCCCAATACCACCAAACATCAGACCCACAACACCCATAACCATGCCCTGTGTTACGGCATACCCTTCCCACGACCAAAAGTATGTTTTTCCAAAATTACGGTGGAGACGGCTGGCTTTTAGGATAAGAATAGCACCCAGGCCGCTAGCAAGTGCTCAGGCACCACCCATTATGTGTAGCCATAATTCCATGTAAGAATAATTCAAACCGGTTCATTTGGTTCATTCCATGAAAATAAGGGAAGTGGCAGGACGCACGAAAAGCAACCGACCGGGTTGGCAGTTTTGCATACCCAGTTGTAGAAAATACAGGACAACAGTGGTTACTGTTTTACTTCCAGCCCGTGTGAATAGCGGAGAATATTCTCTACGGCTGCGGGAGAAGGTTCCAGTTGCGCCTTTTCAATTTCCTTCTTTGTCAGCAACAACTCCCGGTAATGCAGTTGCAATGCCAGGTCAAAGGACAATACCCTGCTAATCTCCAGGGCTTCTTCCTCTGTGGTTTCGTGGTAAATAAACCTGATCAGGTCGTTTTGGGTAAACGTTTTGGTCATAGGCATATTGGGTTTTGGTCATTTTCTTCCTCAAGTTGATAAGCGCATAACGCATCCTGCCGAGGGCGGTATTGATACTAACGCTTGTCTTATCCGCAATTTCCTGAAAGCTCATGTCCATGTAATGGCGCATGATAAGCACTTGCTTCTGCTCTTTAGGCAGTTCCTTGATGAAATCACGCAGGCGGGATTGGGTTTCCTGTTCAATTTGAAGTGATTCGGCAGAGTCTTCTGAAAACTCCATTGAATTAAAAACTCCGCTGCCATCTTCTAGCACGATCTCTGGATATCGGCGGCTCCTGCGGAATGAGTCAATGGCCATATTGTGCGCAATGCGACTTAGCCAGGGCAGAAACTTGCCCTCTTCATTATAGCGCCCACCTTTGATGGTATTGACGGCTTTGATGAAGGTTTCCTGAAGAAGGTCTTCTGCTTTGTAACGGTCCTTTACGATCAAGTAAATGGCCGTGTACACACGCGATTTGTGACGATGGAGGAGCACTGCAAAAGCCTCTTCGTTACCCTGCTGATAAAGCGCAACCAATTGGCTGTCGCTGGATCTTTTGTCTATCATTCTGTCTCACGGTTAGGTAACGTAGAGCTCTGTATCGATAGTGTATGGGTTGGTTAGTATTATTTTAGAGGTGAAAAGGTAAAGAAATTCGCTTAACAGCCAAAAAATTTAACAGAAAAATCTTGCCTCCTATGCGGTTTCTTGTCGTATTTGTCCCAAATTTTTTGCAGAAGTAACCACACCATGCCGGCTAGTAAGAAGAAAGTGATCAAAAGCCTCGATAGTTTGTCTGGGGAATTGAGGGAGTTGCTGAAGAATCAATACCCTATGGGGTACGAAAACAGCATTACGCGCATTAATAGCGCGAAGAAGGAGCCAATCTTTGTTTTTCCACTAGAAACAGAGGAAGCGACCTATCTTGTAAAGCTGCCTGCCACCAAGAACAGCGAGGGCGGTTACGACGTGGAATCCAAGCCTAAGGAAGAAGAGTTTGCACCAGCGGACAAAGTAGAGGACGTAGAGTTTGGCTCCAATGAAGATTTTGAAGGAGAAGATTTCGATGATGAAGGAGATGGTGAGTCCTCGAGCAAAGACCCTAGTTACGAACCAGACTTTGATAATTGATCTTTCATAAAGAGCAGAGGGATCTCATCCGGCATATGCCAACCCCGAATCAATTGATAACTCTAAACTTTTCTTTCTGGAATCTCCGCTGAATATAATCCGTAACTTCGGAGGTATCGATGAGTGCAGCTTCCCTTAACAACGATTCCTATCTAGATGATCTCGATCCACGGGAATTTATCATCATTAAGAAGGCAAGGGTCAATAACCTTAAAAACTTAAGCGTTGCCATTCCTCGCAACAAACTCGTAGTGGTGACTGGTCTTTCAGGCTCTGGCAAATCATCCCTGGCATTTGATACACTATTTGCTGAAGGTCAGCGGATGTATGTGGAAAGCCTTAGCTCATATGCCCGGCAGTTCCTGGGTCGCATGGAGAAGCCAGATGTAGACTATATCAGGGGTGTCTCACCGGCTATTGCAATCGAACAAAAGGTAAACAGCCGGAATCCTCGTTCTACAGTGGGTACCACCACTGAAATATATGACTATCTGAAACTTCTTTTCGCCCGCATAGGCAAAACTTACTCTCCGATCAGTGGCAAAGAGATAGGACGAGATACCGTGACCGATGTCATAGATGTCATTAACAAGCAAAAAGAGGGCACCCGCATCATGATTGCCTGCCCTCTTAAAGTTCAGAAGGGCCGGAAACTAGATGAGGAGCTTTCCTTATTGTTGAGCAAAGGCTTTGCAAGGATATTGATCAGCGGTGAAGTAAAGTTTATTGAAGAGGTGGTGAAGTCTGCAGAAAATACAAAAAGGAAGTCAAGGATTGAGCACGAAGTAGAAATTCTCATTGATAGGGCTGCCGTCAACGCCACCGATGAAGATCTCACTTTCCGCCTTTCAGATTCAGTACAAACGGCTTTCTTTGAAGGCCATGGAGATTGCCACGTCTACATAGAAAAGAAAGATACGCTTCACTTCTCTGATAGGTTTGAACTTGATGGAATTAGTTTTACTGAGCCCTCCGTGAATTTTTTTAGCTTCAACAATCCTTTTGGCGCCTGCCGGACTTGTGAAGGGTTTGGAAAAGTTCTGGGAATAGATGAAGACCTGGTCATCCCTGACAAAAGTTTATCACTGTACGAAGGTGCTGTTGCTCCATGGCGAACCGAAACGATGGGCGAATGGCAAAAGCCCTGGTTGAAGACGGGTGTAAACTATGATTTCCCGATTCATCGAGCGTACAATGAACTGACAAAGGCTGAACGTGACTTTCTTTGGAATGGAAACAAGAATCTAGACGGGATCAACCAGTTTTATAAGTACCTCGAATCCAAAATTTACAAAATTCAGTACCGCGTTTTACTCTCACGCTACCGTGGGCGCACTACCTGTCCGGATTGCAGGGGCACGCGCTTGCGCAAAGATGCTTCATACGTAAAGATTGTTGAAACATCCATTACGGACCTCGTGCTACTTCCGATTGATGAAGTTCTGACCTTTTTTCAAAATCTCAAAATTCCATCATACGATCAAAAAATAGCTGAGCGCATTCTTACAGAAATAAGATACCGGTTAGAATACCTGACGAAAGTTGGGTTGGGGTATCTTACTTTGAATCGTCTGACCAGCAGCCTTTCAGGTGGGGAGTTTCAGCGTATCAAATTGGCTACGACGTTAGGCAGCGCCCTGGTAGGGTCCATGTACATACTTGATGAGCCCAGCATAGGTCTCCATCCAAAAGACACCGCGCTCATGGTAGACGTGTTGAAGACCCTACGTGATCTTGGTAACACGGTAATCGTAGTTGAGCATGAAGAAGAAATTATGCGTGCCGCTGACGAAATTATCGACATTGGCCCGGACGCAGGATCACAAGGTGGTCTGCTGATGTTTCAAGGGCCCATCACCGGTATCAACGAAAATACCGCCTCGCATACAGCTGACTATCTTATCGGCAAGGAGAAGATCGGTATTCCGACAAGGAGAAGAAAATGGAAAGATTCGGTTACAATTACTGGTGCGCGGGAAAACAATCTCAAGAATCTGAAAGTAAAATTCCCACTAGGGGCGCTCACAGTAGTGACGGGAATCAGCGGCTCCGGAAAATCAACTTTGGTGAAAAAGATTCTCTACCCAGCGCTCGGTCGGCTTTGCGGGTCTGTGTCCGAGACCCCAGGTCGATACGATCGGCTTGAAGGAGACATCCTGAAAATCACCCAGGTGGAGTACGTGGATCAAAATCCTATCGGCAAGTCGTCACGGTCCAATCCTATCAGCTACATCAAAGCCTATGATAGTATCCGCCAATTGTATGCTGACCAGCCCTTGGGCACACAACGTGGATACAAACCCTCCCACTTTTCATTTAATGTTGACGGAGGACGATGTGAAAACTGTGAGGGTGAAGGCGAGATCAAAGTGGAGATGCAGTTTATGGCTGACATTTACCTGAAATGTGAGGTGTGCCACGGCAAAAGATTCAAACTGGAAGTCCTAGAAGTTGAATTCAACGGCAAAACCATTTACGACGTCCTTGATATGACGGTGGAAGAGTCACTCGAATTCTTTAAAGATAAAAAGCAGATCCTTGAAAAAATTCAACCGCTGCACAAGGTAGGTATGGGCTATGTAAAATTAGGACAATCATCGAATTCGCTCAGTGGGGGCGAGGCTCAACGAGTGAAGTTGGCCTCATTCCTTGGCAAGAATTCTCCGGATGGACACATTCTTTTTATATTTGATGAGCCCACGACCGGCCTTCATTTTCATGATATTTCCAAACTACTCAAGGCGATTAATGCGTTGGTGGACCAAGGTAACTCAGTCATTATTATCGAGCACAATCTGGAAGTAATCAAGTGCGCAGATTGGATCATCGACCTTGGCCCGGAGGGTGGCGAGAAAAAAGGCGGCTATGTCGTTTTCGAAGGTACACCCGAAGACATGGTAAAGAATGGCAAAGGCTATACTGCTGAGTTTCTGAAGAAAAAGTTAAGATGAGAAGGAAGTCTGGTGTTGCACCAGCCAGAGTATGGCATTGTGGGTTTGAAACCCATTTTTCCAGCTCTCTTCTAAGAATTTATGATTGACCGGCATCTAACAAACTAAAGATTTGACTTGAACATTCCCTATTCAACCTCCCATTGCCATCCAGCACAGCGACAAACGCCAGTCGAGTCACGCAAGGGAGTTTCACCCCTGCGTTCTCACAGAACCGTACGTGAAAGTCTCCCTTCATACAGCCTAAAACTGCAATTCAACTTTGTCCCCCGCTATTGCATATACATTTTTGTTGTGGGGCGTAGGCTATCGGGGTCTATTCTTCGGATCCTGCCTTACGTCGAAGAATGAAAGAATTATGATCTTCTGTTCTCGTATTCTGTAGAGAATTCGTGTCTGCTTGGACAGCTGAAAGCCGCGGATGTCTTTGTTTTCCACCGGACCC
>JAYWDR010000510.1:0-9149 GCA_043779735.1 Cyclobacteriaceae bacterium
AAGAGTTGTATTTTGAATATGCCACGCCCAATAGCGGCTGGACAGAGGATTACTGGAAGCATTTTTATGAGAAAGAGGAAGGAAAGAGATACTTTTTCACCAAACCGGAGACCCTGGATTCAACAAGAATGTTTATTGTGTCAGATGCCCTCAAGCACCGAATGATTTTCTTAACCGCAGAGGCGGAGGAATCATTTTTTGATTATCCGGGTAAAGAATAGAACGGATCATCTTGGCTGGACGCTCCTAAAGAAACCTTCGACCTTAAACCTTGAACCTTGAACCTAATGCCTGATTTCATATGACTTAATTTCCTGAACCTGCCAGGTCAGCCTCAAATTCTAAAATAAATGTATTGTTATATATTGAACTGACCGAATTGAGCAATATTTTGGGCCGATTATGAAGAACGATCTGCAGATTCCGAAGCGGCCGCCGCGCATTTTTCTAAAAGAGTCTTTTACCATCACCACGTGGGAAGAGCTCAAGCCCTATTTTGATTTGCTCCTGAACCGAAGCATTATCTCCATACAGGAATTAAAAGACTGGTTCCGCGACCGCAGCGAGCTGGAGTCCGCCATCAGCGAAGACCTGGGATGGCGGTATATCCGCATGACGTGCTACACGGAAAACAAGGAAAATAGCGACCGCTATCGGGATTTCATTCAAAATATCCAGCCTCAGATCGCACCGGTATCAGACCAGCTCAACAAAAAGGCGACGGCATCACCCTTCCTGGATACCCTTGCCAAAGAGACAGGCTTTGATATCATGATCCGCAACCTGAAAAAGGATATAGAAATCTTCCGCGAAGACAACGTAGCTATTTTCACTGAGATCAACACAGAGACTCAAAAGTATGCGCAACTCTCCGGGGCTATGACCGTGGAGTGGAAAGGGCAGGAGCTTACCCTCCAGCAGGCTTCGGTGCTTTTACTTGAAAATGATCGCAACGTACGTGAGCAAGTTTATGAGAATATCACCCGGAGAAGGTTGAAAGACAGGGATACATTGGACGAGTTGTACGCCAAACTCATTCAACTCCGCCATCGTGTGGCCGTGAACGCCGGCTTTTCCAACTTCCGCGATTACATGTTCAAATCGTATGGCCGCTTCGACTATACGCCCAGGGATTGTTTTGATTTTCATGAGTCCATCTCCTCCGAAGTGGTGCCGCTGATGGAAGAGCTAGCTGAGAAAAGAAAGGAACAATTGCGTGTGGAACAACTTCGTCCATGGGACAAAGCCGTGGACACCGAAGGTCGACCGCCGCTCAAGGCATTTGAGGGTGGCAAGGACCTCACCGAAAAATCCGTGAAATGTTTCCGTCGCCTCGATCCCTTCCTGGGCGAATGTCTGGAGATCATGAATGCCATGGGTCACCTCGACCTGGAGTCGCGCAAAGGCAAAGCGCCCGGTGGCTACAACTATCCGCTGGCAGAAATTGGCGTGCCGTTCATCTTCATGAATGCTACCTCCACCATGCGCGACATGACGACCATCATGCACGAAGGCGGCCATGCGGTTCATAATTTCCTCACCAAGGATTTGTCACTGGGAGACTTCAAAAGCCCACCGATGGAAGTGGCGGAGCTCGCCTCTATGTCGATGGAGCTGATCTCGATGGACCACTGGGATGTATTCTTCCAAAAGTCGGAAGACCTGGGGCGTGCGAAGATGGAGCAGCTGGAAGATATTCTTGATACTCTTCCGTGGGTGGCTACCATTGATAAGTTTCAACATTGGGTTTACGAGCATCCAGACCATACGACAGAGCAGAGGAAGTTGCACTGGAACAGGATTTTCCATGAGTTCGCCGATACCGTGACGGATTGGCGAGGCCTCGAGGAAGCAAAAGATTCCTTGTGGCAGAAGCAATTGCATTTGTATGAGGTGCCGTTTTATTATATCGAGTATGGCATGGCTCAACTGGGCGCGATTGCGATCTGGAGAAATTTCAAGAAGGATCCTAAACAGGGACTCCAGGGTTATCTGAATGCATTGAAGCTTGGCAATCTCCGCACCATTCCCGAAATCTATCTTGCTGCGGGAATAAAATTCGATTTCAGCAAGCCGTACATCCGGGAGCTGATGAATTTTGTGAGGGAAGAAATGGGGAAGATTTAAACGCGGTAATTAACCGCAAAGACGCAGAGACGCAAAGAATTTAGGAATTTTCTTCCGCGAAGCGATTAAGTCATGTTTTCCTTAGCGTCTTGGCGCCTTTGCGGTTCAATTTTTTGGATCAGGCGGAGTGATCATAAATTGCCACCCACTTACCATCTATTTTCTTAAAGATCACGGTGAACACGCCATCGAGGTTGCCGATCGTGCGGGTGAGGTGGTATCGTCCCATGACCACGAAGACCACTTGTGATAGTGGAGTCACCTGGAGTATTTCATAGCTCAAGGTGCCCATCGCGGCCAGGTCGGGATAGCGAGTTTTGTAGCCCTCCATGGTCTCCTGCCATCCATGATTGATCCCCCGGGCACTCATGAATTGCAGGGAGTCGGATTTCCAAAAGCCCTGCATGAAAGCGTCAATGTCACCATTGTTCCAGGCTATTTGCTCAGCGTTTAAGACCGCCCGGATAGCCTCCTCTTCGGCTTTTGCATCAAATGCCGGCTTGGAAGATTGTGTGCACGCGGCACTGAACAGTGAAATAAGGAGCAGCAGAATGAATTTTGATTTCATGGGTCGGGGTTAAGCCAATTAAAGTTAATATTTTGCAGCTTTTAAACTATGAATAAAATCAAGCGCAACGAAGTACTGCCACATGCGGTGGCCATTTTGGTGTTTCTGGTCGTAACCATTACTTTTTTCAGCCCCATTTTCTTTGAGAATAAAATGCTGAATCAATTTGACATTCAGCAACATTCCGGTTCAACGAAGGATCTTTATGATTATCGCGATGCTACCGGTGAGGAAGGTCTTTGGGCGACCCGGGTATTCAGCGGCATGCCAGCCTATCTGATAAGCACCGATTGGAATGATGAAGCTGTCGTTGGTTTGAAAAAAATCCTTTCTCTTTTCCTCACCCATCCAATATGCAATATCTACCTCTGCTTGATTTGTTACTATATCCTCTTGCTGAGTTTTCGTGTCCGGCCTTATCTCTCGATCGCCGGAGCGCTGGCATTTGGCTTGTCGTCGTATATGATCATCGGGCTTTCTGCCGGTCATAATGCCCGGATCGGAGCCATTGCCTTTATGCCGTTAGTCATGGCGGGCATTCACCTGGCCTTCAGTGGAAAAAGAATGTTGGGATTTGGAGTGACGGCTGCCGGACTGTCCCTTCACCTTCGGGAGACACATTTGCAGATTACCTATTATCTTTTGATAATCGTTTTACTCTACGGACTGGTACAAATGGTTCTTTACATTCGCTCCAGACGTATGCCGGAATTCCTTAAAAACCTTGCCTGGCTGGTGCCCGCTGTGATGATCGCAGCCGGCACATTTGCCGGACAGTTTTGGGCCATCTCAGAATTCACACCCTATTCCTACCGCGGCTCTTCAGAGTTGGTAAACCAGGCCACACAGAAAAAAGCCGAAGGGCTTGACAAATCGTATGCATTCGAATATAGTTATGGCATTGCCGAGCCCATGACTTTGGTGATTCCAAATTATTACGGAGGCAGCAGCTCAACGTACCTGGTGCAAGATCAAAAAAGTAAGACGTATCAGGCCTTGGTGAATTCGGGCGATCAGCAAATGGCAAACCAGCTGGCCCAATACTCTTCTGCTTATTGGGGGCCACAAATCAATACGGCACCGTATTATGGAGGGGCGATTATCGCATTCCTTTTTGTGCTGGGCATTTTCTCCGCTGAGCGAAAGTATTCGATTTGGCTTGTGGCAGCCAGTGTTCTTTCTATCATGATGAGCTGGGGAGAAAGCTTTGGTTCGTTCAATTACTTTCTCTTCGATCATTTACCGGGCTACAACAAGTTCAGGTCCGTCACTTTTTCACTGATCATCATGTTATTTGCTATGCCCCTGCTGGGCTTGCTGGGTCTAGAAAGACTGTTGCAGACAGGATGGAATAAGGAGACGCAACGTAAATTGATTTGGGCAAGTGCGGCCACCATCGGATTTTGTCTTGTAATGGCGCTAGCGGGAGGCTTTGGGAGTTTTCTTAAGCCAGAAGAAAGCCAGCTGCCCGCCTGGTTCAGGTCGGCCCTCCGACAAGACAGGATCGCCTTATTTCGCGGAGATGCCTGGAGATCATTTTGGCTGATGTCTGCTTTCGCGCTTGCCTTGTTCGTATACTTCAAAAAGTGGGTGAAGGAATGGATTTTGGCCACTTCCCTTTTGTTGCTTGTGTTGATTGATATGCCTTCGGTCGACAAACGGTTCCTTACCAAAGATCGATACCAGCGAAAGCGTGCTGCAGAGCAATTTGAAATGAGTGAATCAGAAAAAGAGCTGTTGAAGGATCCAACTCCTTATAGAGTGTACGCCGGATATGATGGCCGCCCATCGTATTTTTTCCGTTCCACGGGCGGCTACAGCGGAGCCAGACTAAGAAGATACCAGGAACTGATGGATTCTTGCCTCTTCAAGGAGATGAATGCCATGGAGAAACAGTACTCTACCAAAGGAACTCTTTTTATCCCCAGGCATAATGTCATGGGTATGCTGAATGTGAAGTATTTCATCAACGGCCCGAAGGCGCGCGAGTATTTCAAAAATGATTTTGCCAATGGCCCTGCCTGGTTTGTAAGAGAAATCGCTGCTGTCAGCTCCCCGAATGAAGAGTTGGAAAAAGTATCTGAAGTAAATACGCTTGACATAGCGGTATTGGATGTTTCAAAGTATACCGTTCAGGACCTGAAGTTCAATGCGGATAGTCTGGCTACGGTGAAAGTGTTGGAATTCAAACCACCCTATATCAAATACGAATCTCAGTCTGCCACCGCCGGGTTTGTTGTTTTTTCAGAAGTACATTATCCGAAAGGCTGGCATGCGAAGATCGATGGCAAGGAAGTTCCCATCTTAAGGGCTGATTATGTGTTGCGGGCGCTCGAAGTCCCTGCCGGGAAGCACGTCATTGAGTTTTCCTTTGAACCGAAGCCTTATCTTATTGGCAATAAAATCACGATGGCATCGGGCTGGGTAATGCTTATAGTTGCAATGAGCAGTATAGCCTTGAGTTGGAGACAGTCCAGGAATCAATCGGCAGTGAAAGGATAGGTTTGCGCAATGAACATAGCAATAGCCGATACCATTCAAAATGATTTCCTAAAGCGTTTTAACAAAAAGCCTTTCTTGTTTGTCGCGCCGGGCCGTATCAACCTCATCGGTGAGCACATCGACTACAACGAGGGTATTGTCATGCCCGCAGCGGTTGACAAGCACTTTGTCTTTGCCATCGCACTGAATGGCACTGACCAGTTCCGTCTATATGCTCATGACCTGACCGAGGAGGTTGCTTTTTCCATCCATGATCTTAAGCCCGGCAACTCATGGGTTCACTATCTCATGGGTGTGGTGCATGGACTCACTCATCTGGGGAAATCCATTAGCGGGATTGACTGTGTATTTGGCGGCAATATCCCGGCCGGTGCGGGAATGTCTTCCTCGGCCGCGCTGTGCTGTGGATTTGGCTTTGCGCTGAACACTTTGTTTGACTTGGAGATCGATAGGTTGACGCTGGCGAAGATTTCTCAAAATGCAGAACGTGAATTTGCCGGTGTGAACTGTGGCATCATGGACCAATATGCCAGTTTATTTGGCGAAATTGACGCTGCCTTGCTCCTCGACTGCAGGACTCTTACTCATGAATTGCTGCCATTGCAGCTCACCTCTCATTCACTTCTACTGGTTGATACCCAAGTGAAACATAGCTTGGGGTCCTCTGCTTATAATGATCGGCGGAGGGCGTGCGAAGAGGGGGTGAGGGTTATTCATACAAAGCACCCTGAGGTGCTCTCTCTTCGCGATGTCTCGCACAATATGCTCTATGAATATCAGGACCAGTTAGGTGAAGATGTTTTTATCAAATGCCTTTATGTAGAGGAGGAGATTCAACGCGCAAAGAGGGCTGGTGCCTTGCTGAAAAATGATGATCTCGCTGGTTTTGGAGAATTAATGTATCAAACACATTGGGGTCTGAGCCAGGCTTACGAAGTAAGTTGCGAGGAGCTGGACTACCTCGTGATGCTGGCGGAGGAAAACAAGAACGCTGTTCTCGGCGCTCGCATGATAGGTGGGGGTTTCGGAGGATGCACACTCAATTTGATGCGCAAAAGCGATGAGCCCGAATTTAAAGAGAGGGTTTGGCAGAAATATTTTGCTACATTTAAAACCGAACCGAAGTTCTATCCGGTAAGACTTTCTCAAGGCGTTCATCAGATTAATCAATGATCTTGGTACCTACCCCCAATTCTTAGACTTTCATGCGCCAACTCCATACCCTTGACTATATTGTTATACTCACTTACTTCATCATTGTAGCGACGTATGGGTACTGGATTTACAATCGTAAAAAGAAAGCCCAGACTGATTCAAAAGACTTCTTCTTAGCCGAGGGATCCCTGACCTGGTGGGCGATCGGAGCATCGTTGATTGCCTCCAATATTTCCGCGGAGCAGTTTATCGGGATGAGTGGGGAAGGGTTTTTTGTTGGCATCGCAATATCAGTGTATGAGTGGCTGGCGGCAGTTTCACTAATTATTATCGCAGTTTTCTTCATGCCCATTTATCTGAAGAACCACATTTATACAATGCCTCAGTTTTTAACCCGTCGTTACAATGAGACAGTGGCTTTCATCATGGCAGTCTTCTGGTTGTTCTTATATGTGTTTGTAAATCTGACATCAATCTTATACTTGGGCTCGGTAGCGATCAATGGCTTGCTTGGCGGCCAATCGCTTCACTTGATTCTCCTGTGCCTGGCTGCATTTGCACTTTTCATCACACTCGGAGGCATGAAAGTAATTGGCTATACAGATGTTATCCAGGTAGCAGTGCTGATCATCGGTGGATTGGCAACTACTTATTTTGCCCTTACCATTGTCGCAGATAAATTGGATTCGCAAACCGGCGCATGGGCTGGGTTTCAGACTCTCTTGCGCGAGGCCCCTGACCACTTTCATATGATATTGCCAAAACCAGGACCTGACACATCTCAGGAAGAAATCAATAAATATCTCATTGTCCCGGGAATTCTTATGTACCTGGCCGGACAGTGGATTGTGAACCTGAACTATTGGGGTTGTAATCAATACATCACGCAACGAGCCCTCGGTGCCAATCTCAATACCGCCAGAACCGGTATTTTATTTGCTTCCCTGTTAAAGCTGCTCATGCCTGTCATAGTGATGCTTCCGGGCATTGCCGCCTACGTACTTTACAAAAACGGTCAGCTTCCTCAACTGGGGAGCAAGGATGGTGCCTACTCGGCAATTTTGGGCTTCTTGCCGTCCGGGCTCAAAGGACTTTCCGTCGCGGCGTTGACAGCCGCGATTGTTGCTTCTCTTGCAGGTAAAGCAAATAGTATCTCCACTATTTTCACCCTGGACATCTACAAGAAGTACATTAATTTTCAAGCGAATGAAGCAAAACTCGTGTTGGTGGGTAGAATTACTGTCGTGGTTGCCATGGTCATTTCTGTATTTTTTACCTGGTCCGACTTGCTAGGAATAGGAGGAGAGGGTGGTTTTACCTTCATTCAGAAATATACGGGGTTCATTAGCCCTGGAGTCTTTGCCATGTTCATACTGGGAATGTTTTGGAAACGTACTACAGGCGCTGCTGCTATAGGTGGTTTGCTGACCGGGTTCATTCTCTCTATAATCTTTAATAAATATGCTCCCGGCTGGTTTGGTATTGACACCTGGCTTTATACGGCTTACCCTAATGGAAAAGGAGGCTATGAGGTTCCATTTCTGATTTGCATGGGGCTTTCATTTTTCTTTACTGTAATCGTCATGGTTTCCATGAGCCTCGCGGGGCCTGCTGTAAACCCGAAGGCCTTTGAATTGGATAAAGAAATGTTTAAAATCAATGCCTCAACGTGGGCACTCATTGTGGCCGTTCTGATGATTCTAATGGCCTTATATATAAAGTTCTGGTAAAGAACCAAAGCATTTAGGGGATCGTGTCGGTAGGAGATTTGACTTCGCATGCACATGACTTCTTAGTTGAAAACTTGTAGCTGGCTGGCACGTGGTGGAATGCAGATGAACCTGAATACCCTGAGAAACGCGACGAGGCGCTGGCAGAATAAATAGTGGAATTGATTGACCATTATATTTTGTACGTTCGTTGGCCGCACTTCCACCATTCGAAAACCTGAAAAACCCATAAAAGAATATGGAAAATCAATTTGTTGATTCAAGCGCTTCCTCCAAAAGGAGAACCTTTTTAAAGCAACTGTTGACGGGATCGATGGCCACGTTGGCTTATCCGGCACTGGCCTCAACAGGTTCAGGAAAATCATCAGGGACCGATTCAAATACTTTGCCGTCGGGAGACTTTGCCGATGAAAAGTATTGGGAGATGGTGAAGAAACAATTTACAGTGCCTTCCAACCTGATGATGGTAAATGCAGCGAACCTTTGTCCGAGTCCGTATTTTATCAATGACGAGGTAGCTGCCATCATGAGGGATCTTGAAAAGGATGTGTCCTTCCAATTCCGCCACCAGTTTGCGGAGAAACGGTCCAGGGCGGTTGAGAAGATGGCGGAGTTTGTAGGCGTTGCCAAGGAAGAAATCGGAATTGTGCGGAATACCTCGGAAGGGAACTCAATGATCGTCCACGGACTGGAGGTGAAAGCCGACGATGAGATTATTATCTGGGAACAGAATCATCCCTCCAACGGCATAGCCTGGGAGCAACTCGCCAAGCGGCATGCCATAGTGGTGAAAAAGGTGATGTTACCTGCTTCACCGAGGTCAATCGATGAACTGATAGGTCCTTTTGAAAAAGCCATTACGCCGAAAACCAGGCTGATTACCTTCTCTCACCTTTCGAACACCACCGGCATGCTTCTTCCTGCCATGGAAATATGCCAGTTGGCCAAACGAAAAAAAATCCTCACCCTGGTCGACGGCGCCCAAACCCTGGGAATGATGCAGCTGAACCTGAAGGAAATGGGATGCGATTTTTATACGGCGAGTACGCACAAGTGGCTGATGGGCC
>JAYWDR010000511.1:0-3195 GCA_043779735.1 Cyclobacteriaceae bacterium
TTGGAAAATTTCAGTTTTTTCCCGGACGATACGAGTTGAAATTTGGTGAAACAGCACGCAAACTTTCTCACCGGGAGGCTATGCTTCTTCAGATATTGACAGAGAACAAGAACACGATCGTCACGCGGAAAGATGTCCTCATGCGGGTATGGGGAGACGATTCTTTCTTTAATTCGCGCAACCTGGATGTCTACATTACAAAATTACGCGACTACCTGAAGGAAGACCCCACTGTGGAGATCATTACCATCAAAGGTGTGGGGTATCGCTTTGTGACGGGATAAGAAAATTATTCACCGGGCATAAAAAAAGACTGTCCGGAACGAACAGTCTTTTAAATTTCTTAAGCCAATCTATTTTGTGCCTCCACCGAAGGAAAAGCCTAGTTTTATCCCAATGTAACTGGCATTCCTTGCCACAGCGGTAAGAGTTGCAGCTTCTGCTGGTATAAAATTGTAATCCAGTGTCATGTTGAAATGGCCGTAGTCAAAACCAACGCGTGGATAAAATCCAACGGTACTGACGCTGAATTCCAGAAGGGCTCTGTCATAAAAAAAGGGGCCGCAGCCCCTAATACAATATTGCACTCCTTCACCTCTATATTGGTGCTGGTTCGTGCTTCATCTCATTCATGACTGTATCCACATTTACACCCAAACCTTTGGCCACACCCATACCGAGGTTCATATCTGCACGGAACCAATGACATAACTGACGGTTAATAATCAGGTCGCGCTTCGGACCGGTGATGCCACTCATCGCACCTACAATGTTGTTGATAGTGTTCTTCTTGTCTTCAGCGGTCATCACTTCCCGGAACAAATTGCCGGGCTGTGTATAATGGTCGTTGTCATTCGCGCCGTTGCGATCATACCAATCGGCCAATGTGCTTTCGAGCTCCATGGCGGGTTCTTTGTACGCAGAATCAGCATAGATTCCATCAAAACTGTTGGGCCAGTAGTTCGGCGCGCTGCCGCCATTGCCGTCTACTCGCATCTGTCCATCGCGCTGATGGTTGTTTACCATGAAAGGGCATTTGTTCACAGGAATCTGTTCATAGTTGGCCCCCAGCCTGTGACGGTGTGCATCCGGATAGGAAAGCAATCTGCCCTGCAACATTTTATCGGGCGAATAGCCGATGCCATTCACGATGTGTGCAGGGGCGAAAGCAGATTGTTCAATTTCAGCGAAATAGTTCTTAGGGTTTTCATTCAACTCGGCCACTCCTACATCGATCAAGGGAAACTCTTTGTGAGGCCATATCTTAGTAAGGTCAAATGGATTCCACCGGAATGTCTTCGCCTGCTCATCGGACATGATCTGGATCTTCACATTCCATTTAGGGAAGTTGCCCTTGTCTATGTTTTCTACCAGGTCCCGCTGGGAATAGTCCGGATCGATGCCGCGCATGTCGCTGGCTTCCTTGTTGAGGAAATTCTTGATCCCCTGTGCTGTCTTTAAGTGAAATTTCACCCATACCCTTTCATTTTTTGAGTTGATCATAGAAAACGTGTGGCTTCCATATCCGTTCATGTGTCGGTAGCCAACGGGGGTACCGCGGTCACTCATCAATATCAGTACCTGATGCAAACTTTCAGGGTTCAGACTCCAATAGTCCCACATCATCGCGGGGCTTTTCAGGTTGGTGTACGGATCACGTTTCTGAGTGTGGATGAAGTCACCAAATTTCTTTGGGTCTTTCAGGAAAAACACGGGCGTATTGTTACCCACCAGGTCCCAGTTGCCATCTTCTGTGTAAAATTTCATGGCAAAGCCGCGTGGATCTCGTTCCGTGTCGGCGCTGCCCTTTTCACCCCCTACCGTAGAAAAGCGGAATAAAATCCTGGTCTTCTTTCCAATCTTGCTGAAAACATTGGCCTTGGTATACTTGGAGATGTCCTGTGTTACCGTGAATGTACCAAAGGCACCGCTCCCTTTGGCGTGCACCACCCTTTCCGGAATGCGTTCGCGATTGAAGTGGGCCATTTTCTCATGCAAAATGTAGTCTTGCAGGAGAAGCGGGCCCCTCGGACCTATGCTCATAGTATTCTCATTCTCAACGTACGGCCTCCCGGAGGCGGTAGTGAGTTTATCCTTTTTTTCTTTAGCGTTGTTCATAACTTTTTGACTTTGAATTGGTGTATTGATTTTTCAGCCCAGGCAAGGTCGTCATTGGTCCATCATATATCAAACTGATAATATCTATCTTTGCATAGATTCCATCTATATTATGAACCTCCAGCAGTTGGACTACATCATTGCCGTCGATACCTACCGTCACTTTGCAAAGGCAGCCGAAAAAACCTTTGTGACCCAGCCTACCCTGAGCATGATGATCCAAAAACTGGAAGGTGAACTGGGCATACAGATTTTCGACCGGAGCAAGCAGCCGGTGGTGCCCACCCGGGAGGGTCAGGAGATTATTGCCCGGGCCAGGCAAATCATGGCTGACGTAAGTGGGATGAAGGAATTCACGAAGCAGCTAAAGCATGAGATCTCAGGCGAGATGAAACTGGCCGTCATTCCTACCTTGGCCCCGTACCTATTGCCCTTGTTTTTAAAATCGTTTGCTGAAAAACATCCGTTGTTGAAAATTACCATACGGGAACTGGTCACCGACGATATTATTAACGAACTCAAGAATGGTGATATCGACATTGGCTTGTTGGCTACACCGCTGAAGGATCCCAAACTGGAGGAACATCCAGTATTCTACGAAGAGTTCTTTGCCTATGTGGCAGCCAGTGAAAAAGTTTCAAAGAAGAAATATTTACTGCCCAAAGATATTGACCTAAGCAAGCTCTGGCTCCTGGAAGAGGGTCATTGTCTTCGTAATCAGGTGTTGGATTTATGTGAATTGAAGAGAAAGGACTTTGAAAGTGACCGTCTTCATTATGAGACGGGCTCCATTGAAACATTGAAAAACCTGGTAGACCACCATCAGGGGATCACGATTCTGCCATACCTCGCCACACTGGATTTAAGCAAAAAACAAAAAGAAAAAATTCGGGAGTTTGCCCAGCCGAAGCCTGTCAGGGAAATCAGCCTTGTCGTGAACAAGAATTTTCATCGACTCAGTTTGCTTCAGGCCCTGAAAAAAGAGATTGAAATACAACTGCCACCCATGATTGGAAAGGTGCAGAAGAAAAGGGTGCTGGATATTTAGGTTCGTCGAGAGCCTGCGGTTTGGCCCCC
>JAYWDR010000512.1:0-3193 GCA_043779735.1 Cyclobacteriaceae bacterium
TCATCGCCGGTTACACTGGTGGTGAATTGGCCGGGGGAGATAAAGAAGAAATAATTTGAGAATGAGTCAATTTGAAGATTTGAAAATGAAATTGTGACAATGTCTCATTTTCAAATTATCACATCTTCAAATATTCAAATTACTATCTTTGACAATGCCCTCCCTCCTCCGACTGGCGGGCGTTGTTGGTTGTTGCCCGCAGGCCGGTAGTCAAAAGCACTGCTTAACTCACGCTCCTGCCGGATACCCGTGCGACATTTCATCTGCTACCCTTTCGGGAAAAGGCGGCCAATCTGTTGGAGCAGAAATGGACATTAACTAAGTTTACAGTTTACAGTGAATTGTAAACCATGTCAACTGCGTCAAGAATCCTTCAAATTCTAAAGAAATCAAAGGAAACCAGGTTAAGCGATCTGGTGGATATGGCCGGCTCGTCGAGGCAAATGGTTCACCGGGCGGTAAAAAACCTTATCGAAAAAGGGCTGATTCAGAAAATTGGATCCGCACCCATGACATTTTACAAACTGAAAGAGTTAACCCTAAAAAAAACCTATCTAATTAATGACGCAGACCTTCGCTTTCTTGACGAACATTTTTTGCTGGTAACGGAAACAGGATCGCGTCTTACCGGGGTTGATGCGTTAGCCCATTGGTGCAGCAGTCAAAAGTTGCCCATCGAAAAAACGGCTTCCGAATTTATTACTACAAGAAGGAAATACCTCACCTATTTCCAGCCAAACGGGTTGATTAACGGCAACGAAAAAATCCGCTCCACCAAAGGCTTTGAACGAATAGGCCTCGATACAATCTACTATCTCGACTTCTATGCGATTGAACGGTTTGGCAAAACCCGGCTGGGTGCCCTGGTGCATTTGGCCAAGCAGGGACAGAACATGAAGTTGATGGATGAGATTATAGAACTTTCGCGCGACCGGATCAACAAACTGATTGCTGAACAAAATGTGGACGCGGTGGGCTACATTCCACCCACAATTAAGAGGGAGGTGCAGTTTATGAAAGTGTTGCAGCGGAAGCTAAACCTTGCTCTTCCTCATCTTGGCCTGGCAAAAGTCAGGGGTGAGATTGTCATACCTCAAAAGTCATTGAGCCGGATCGAGGACCGCATAAACAACGCCAGGTTCAGCATCATGATAACAGAGAAAAGAAGATTTAATAAAGTGCTATTGATTGATGATGCCGTCGGTTCGGGCGCAACCATGAACGAAACTGCCTTGAAAATTAAGGATAGCAATTTGGCGACAACGGTTATTGGCCTGGCGATCACTGGAAGTTTCAAAGGGTTTGATGTGATACAAGAAGTTTAATTATACATTTGACGATGCCCTCCCTCCTCCCCGATTACGAGTATGATATTTTTATCTCCTATCGCCACAAGGACAATAAACACGATGGCTTGGTGACGGAGTTTGTCCAGACGTTACGGGATGAACTGGAGGCCACGTTTAAGGAAGACATCTCCATTTACTTCGACGAAAATCCCCATGACGGTCTCCAGCAGCATCATGAAGTGGATGACTCGCTCAAAGAAAAATTGAGATGCCTGATATTGATTCCAATCGTATCACAGACCTACTGCGATCCAAAAGTTTTTTGCGTGGCAACACGAACTGATAGCCTTCATCACTGCACCCAAACAATTTCCCGTCGATTCTAATACCAATCTCAAGCCAAAATAATAAGACTAACTGCTCCCTCGGCGTTACCCTTGGCCTTGGCGCCTCCTATGTTTAATTTTTTACCGCGAAGACGTCCCGCTATCGGAAACGCTGAGAAAACGCAATGACCGGGGCTTGAGGGCTTGTTAGAAGTAATTAAGCTGATTGAATTCGCAGATTTCGCAGATCTACCGGTTGTGGAGTCATCGGTTTGCGGCGGTGGAAGGCGTTGATTCTTGAGCGTTACTCACAACCAAACTACGACGATTCCATAGCATAATTCGTCAAATTTAAGTAAGTTATCTTACATTAAATCCAATAAGCAATGAAAACAAAACTTATTCTTGCTCTGGTGCTTTGCACGACTTTGTCGTGTGAAGAGAATTTGAAGACTAAAGTAATTACCGCTGATCTTCTAGCGAAAGATGATACTTTTATTTCTATTATGGTGACTAATAGAGCAATCATACAGAAATTTACTCTGGCTAGTGGAAATACTATTAATCAGAGAACGGATCATATCGCCACACTTAAGGCAATGATTGAAAAGGGTGAAGAGGATTATAAAGAACTTATTAAGTTACTTGGTTAGGAGCACTTTCTAAAAACAGGAATTTCGCCTATTTTACGATCAAAATTCAAAAATATCAAAGATCTATTTGAACAGATTGATGGCAGGTACGCTACAAGAGAAAAAATTGGCACCGTAGGATTGAATGTGTAAATGTATTCATGGAGGCCGTTCATACCAGTCAGGGGAGTTGTCAGTTTCTTTTGTATTTAATTCTTGATAAATCATTCTTTGAATTGAATAGCACCGTCGCAGCGACAACCGTTCTGGCCGGGTAACGGAATCTGTCACGGTCATCCAAGAGCAACTCACAGCGACCATCAAAGACCCCGTCTCCTCTACTTCCCTGCCTTCGCCAAAGCTATTCACACGGCAAGCAAACGGGATCACCAACTCTCACGACGGCCCGCATCTACCTACAAAATCAACAAGAACCTCAATAGAAAACTAAAGTGTATTGTATCTTTACCGTATGCCCGATAAACAATCGCCTATCTTTAACAAGCGGATTTTTTGGGATGTGGTATTTGAAAACATCAACTACGACACGAAAGCCAACTTTGTGATCGAGCGCGTATTTGAGCGCGGTGATGTGGAGGATATCCGCAACTGTCGCAGATATTATGGCGATGAAAAAGTGACCGAAGCTTTGCTCAATGCCAAATTCTTGCCGGAAACCGCTATGTATTTGGCGAGCGCGGTAATTAACAGGCCGTTAACAGACTTTAGATGCTACTCCTTAAGACAATTGAACCCCACTCTCTTTCCGTACTAAATCTACTAATGAAAATGCCTGAGCTACAGGATTTCTCATTAGTAGGTGGTACGGCATTGTCTCTCTTATATGGTCATCGAAAGTCAGTTGATTTGGATCTGTTTTCAAATAAACCCTTTGAGAATGAGGAAATCACAAACGCTCTCGAAAAGAAATTCAAGTCATCATTCG
>JAYWDR010000513.1:0-3192 GCA_043779735.1 Cyclobacteriaceae bacterium
CGGCAAGGCGCCGTCATAATTCAGCAGCTTGATCATGTATTTATTCTGATCCATCTGCTTCACATCAATGTCCAGCTTCTGAATCGTACGCAAGTAAAAATCAAACAGAGGTTTCAGGTCGGTATGCGATTCCGAGCTGAAGAGTTTTTCAACATCATCGGTCGTCACAAAATTGTCTAACGTATAGCGGGAGTCTGTTGCTAGTTTTTTCAGGATGGGAAAGAACAGGCTGTCGCCGAGAACAAAGCGCAAGGTGTGCATAAAAAAGGCGCCCTTGCCATAGATATCGCCTATGTAGGCCTCATCGGAATCCATCACCTCCCCCTGTACGACAGGCTTTTCATTGCGTGTGCCTCGCCCCGTTTGCTGCATACGCTTCAGATAGGAATCCTCTCCTTCCATTTCGCGGATATAAAGCGCATCGCCAAAACTGCAGATCCCTTCCTGGATCCACATGTGAGCCCAATCTTTGTTAGTCACTTTATTTCCCCACCATTCATGTCCAAACTCATGGTTGAGCAGCCAATCAAAATCCTGCCCACCAACTTTGGCGTATGTAAACTTATTCCCATAGGCGATCATAGACTGATGTTCCATGCCAAGATGCGGCGTTTCTGCAAGGCCAATCTTTTCCTTTGCCCAGGGATACTCTCCAAAATACTTTTCCAAAATATGACAGGTGCGCTCCAACATTTCCAGTTCATGTTGTGCCTTGTCTGCATGTTCTTCCAGTACATAGAATTCCATCGGCACGTTGTTTCCATCTACCGTTTTGTACGGACGCGTAACCACTTTGTACCTGCCGATGTTGAAAACAAGGCAATAATTGCTGATCGTATAATTTGTTTTCCAATGCCAGGTAGAAGTGGTCTTGGAATCCTTCACGTTCTTCAACAAACCCGGACCAGCTACAGAAAGTCCTTTGGGCACAGTAATGATCATATCAGCTCCTTCATTGGGTTCATCACTTGGATGATCCTTGCATGGAAAATAAATCTTGGCTCCCTCCGACTGGCAGGTAATGGCCACCCAGGGATTACCATGCTCGTCCTTGCTCCACTGAAAGCCTCCCGTCCACGGTGGCCGCACCGCAACACCAGGCTTACCGCCATAGGCAACTTTTACCTTTGCATTTCCTGCCGCGAATGGTTTCGAGCCGGTGATGGTTAGTAAATCATTTTCGCTGTGAGCAAATGGTACCTTTTTCCCATTCACCCACACTTGCTCTACCGTGAGTCCGTGCCAAAGGTCCAGGAGTATGACAGTCGAAGAGGCTGATAGCCTCATATCAATTTCTGTATACCCTTTGATCGACTGCTTTATGGGGTCGACTTCCAGGGCAATCGTGTAATGGCGAATGTCCATGTTGGCCTGCTCGGGTTTCAATACGCCGCCAGATTTCAGGTTCTGGGCTTGTAAGCTGGCCGTTAAGAAAAGGAAGAAAATGAAGGTGTATTTCATGTTAATAGATTTACGCTTTTAAGACCAAAACAAATTTAACCGCAAAGACGCTAAGGCGCGAAGAAATACAAAATACTCAAAGATGACTGCTTGAATCATCCTTTGCGTCTTTGCGCCGGCAAGCAGGCCTTCATGGTTATTTTTTTTATTTTACCCTCTTCGGCTCAAGGTCATGAAAATCAAAACTAAAATCGGTGAGCGGACTGATGGCTTTCATCTTAAAGTTTTCCGCTTTACCGTTGGCATCCAACTGAAAAGTGATAAATGCATCGGCATCAAAGCTGCGATCGTCCCACTTCACAATCAGCGTGCTGCCTTTATACAATTCTATGGTTCCTTTCATCCTGGGTGACCTCCTGGATTGCCATCGTAAATTGCCATTCTTCTCGCTGATTACAATTTCACCAAACCAGTCATCTTTGTAAATGCCTTCAAAGACGGAGAGGTCCGGCTTTGCACTGATGTTATTGCGTGCCGCAGCAATGGTATTCCAAACTTGCTCAGTGATCTTGTCTGCCTCCGCCTGGCGTGTTTTGCTGATTTCGCTGAATTGTTTTACCCGATCGGTGGCCGGTATGCCCAGGTAACTATCCTTAATGGTAGTGCTAATCGCGTTGAATGCTGAACTAGATTGTTGATTGGTCAAGACAATAATGCCCAGCTGCAATTCGGGCAGCAGGATCATTTGTGTAACCATACCAACCAGTCCACCCGTATGACTTACCTGTTTGTATCCCTTCACATCAGTCAATCCCCAGCCCAAACCGTACGCTGCAAAATGTTGATTGTACGGCGGGGTGCTACTTACCTGTTGAATGGTTTGTGGGGTCCACATATCCCGGTGGACCGCCTCGCTGAATAGCTGCCTGGTTAGGCCTTCACCATATTTTCCTTTGTGCATTTGTACGATCGCCCATTTACTCAGATCAGCAATGGAAGAGTATATGCCAGCAGCTCCCCTGAAAGTAGCGCTCATATCCCTCCGTATCACCTGCACTTTGCCGTTCACCGGACAATGTCCATCAATGGCATTGCTGGCATCTTTTAACCGGAACCAATTGGCAGCACTTTGTTTCATCTCCAAGGGCTGAAGTATCCGTTCTTCTACGAAGGCTTCCCAGCTTTTTCCGCTCACCCTGGTCACCACCTCACCGGCGACGATGTATAATAGATTGTCATAATCGTACTTGGTGCGGAAGCCAGATACGGGCTTAAGATAACGCAGGCCATGGATCACATCCTCCACTTTAAAATCACTTGAATCAGGCCAAAACAACAAATCGCCGGCGCCAAGACCCAACCCACTGCGGTGGGTGAGCAAATCGCGTATCGTAAACTCCTCGGTGACATAGGGGCTGTACATCCGGAACTCGGGTATGTAATCAATCACCTTGTCATCCCATTTTAACTTCCCTTCATCCATCAAAATTCCAAGGGATGCTGTTGTAAACGCTTTGCTGATAGAAGCGATGCCAAACAACGTATTCTCATCCACTTTTTGTTGGGTCTTCAACGAGCGCGCGCCATATCCTTTCGAGTGAATTACCTTTCCATCCTTGATAACGGCCACCGCAATACCCGGAACATCGAAGGTTTTGAGAGTTCGTTCAGCAAGAACGTCAATCTGGGCGGAGGTGATGACCTGGCCAAATAACAAAGCCGGTCCGGCGAGACAACAGATGAAGAGTGTAAATAGGCTTGACTTTTTCATATACCATTAGGTTGGAAAAT
>JAYWDR010000514.1:0-3181 GCA_043779735.1 Cyclobacteriaceae bacterium
GGGAGGCTGAAGCGGTCGATGCTATAATTACCGCTTTCTTCAAAGACTCTTCCACGGAAGATGGCATTCAACATTCCCGGCGGTGAATCCGAAACTTCAAGGGTTGTGTTGACTTTGGCATTTCCTTCATCGTCTGTAGAGCCCTCAAAAATTGTCCTGACTTCACTTGCGACGTCTTTGCCCGGATCATCAAATGTGAACTCAGGATATTTATCAAATTTTGTCTCCGCCTTGGTCAGCAACACTTCAAATTCAGCTTTCAGATTTCTGCCCGGAGCACCGTACAACCACTTTACATTCAGTGTACCCGACACATTATTATCTTCTGCGGTGATTTTATCTTTTCCAAAATCAAGATTAATTTTAAGCCGGTTGGGTTTTATAGTTTCAATTTTGACGATTTGTGAAAACTGCGCCCCTCCAACTTTCACACGGGCAGTCCAGTTACCGGTAGGTGCATCCGATGAAGTAGCTGTCGCAAATTTGTAAAAACCATTCTCCGATGAAGACCGCACGATGCGCTTGACAACTTGCCCTTGGGGATTCTGCAATTCCATCATGACCGGATGCGTGGGGGGTAGAAGTTTCAACTTGTCCTCCATCAAAAATGAGAGGTAAAGTGAATCGCCTGGCCTCCAGACGCCACGCTCTCCATAAATAAATCCCTTCAATCCGTTGTCAACTTTCTCTCCACCAATATCAAAGTTGCTGAGCGAAAGTGACTCACCATCTTGCAATTTGAGGTAGCCGCGTTGGGTGCCGCTCTTGGCAACCAGTGCAAATGGATTCTGTTTGGCAGAGATGATCGCCTTTCCGTCTGCATTGGTGGTGGCAGAGCCAATCACCTGCTGCTGGAAATCATAAAGTTCGATTTGCACACCATTTTGAGGTTGAGTGGTCTTCAGGTCGTTGACAAACACAACGGTAGTTCCATCACCGCCTCGCTTGGCGGTAAGTCCCAGGTCTGAAGCAATTACGTTTCGAGTCACATTCCGACTAGCGTTGTAGTAAGAGGCGTCGCAGGGATTGTCACGTTGCTCCCATTGATAGTCTCCTTCATAGTATTCCTGGTAGTAATCCCAGTTGCTATTTTCATTGTCGCCCTGACTCCAATCGTCTTGATCTTCCACCGTTGCCGGCGTGTTGTCAGCACCTTCTTCACCGGAGCAGTTATAAACGGAATAGGCTTTTTTAAAACTTATGCTCAACTGATAAATGGCCCCTGGCTCAGTATTAATATATTGAGCGAGGTCGAAGGTAAAACGATTCCACTTGGACAGGTCAGCAACGCCAGAATTTTCCAGCGACACCATTTTCTTCACGAGTGGTTTACCTACTCTTCTCAACTCCTCGCTGCCATCCATTTGGTTCACTTGTAAGAATTGCAGCACATTGGACTCAAATATTTTTACGATCTGAATGTCAACGGCTTTTAAGCTGACGGCCTCGAATGGAAGTACCAGGCCGTCGGTGCTGGGAAGGATATTCCCTTTGCCAATAAACCGCACCGATGGCTTCACTTGTTCGAAGACAACATCAAAAGATAATCCCTCGGCCATTCTGTAATTCAATACATTCTTAATGCCTGCTTCAACTTTGAGTGTTTTGGATCCTGTCTGGCGAACAGGCGGGAAAATGTGTATTTCATTGTCTTTGATTTCAAAATCCAACGACTGGACATCTGAAATGGACATGAGACCATTGAGGTTTTGCTTTTCGATGAGCGGATCGGAGAACTGAACGATCACATGCTGGTTGCCACTCTGTTCAACTTTTACGTTGACCACTTTAAAATCTCCCAATGCAGGAATTTCTACTTCGCGTGTTTCAGTCTGGTCGTTGCCGAAGCCGGTCCCTGTTGCCGTTAGATTCACGACTCCTGATTTTTCATTTCTCTTGACCTCTTCGACAGTGAATCCATGGTGCTTGCCTTCGCCGGTATGTGCCCATTGGATGGTGAGAATATTACCATCTTGCTGTGCCGCGAGCGACTTTTCAACGACATCATTTTCAGCGAAGTCTGCAGTTAGCAAAACACCTTCAATCTTTTGCCGCTTCAGTTCCGTTTTTACATAGGGCCTCACATTTTCAACTGTCAGTTCAAAATTCTGTGGGATGACCTGAAATGAATACTTGAATGTGCTCAGATTGTTGGGGGCCTTTTGCACAAGTCGCGAAAGTTCAAACGCTACTTCATACACCTGACCAGAAAGCAATCGCGCGGCGGGTCTGAACTCTACTGTACGATTATCCAGCCAGATCGTCTTTCCTTTAATAGAAGGACTGAAGTCGAAAAGATTTATAGATGTTTCTCCCAGCGAAGTTGAATCCACAGCATCGGTGGCCAACACTATTCGGATGGCAGACCCTGAGTTGACCACTCCTGCTGTGAAAGATGAAATATATTCACCAAAGGCGGGGTTAATGCCGGCGGCAGCCGTTGATTTACTTTTGGCCGTCTGAAAGTAGAAACCAACAATAATCACTACTGCAAGGCCTATTGCGCCGAGGCCGATTTTTTTCAAGGGGAGATTTGTCATTAAGAGTTAGGTTGAAAGAAAGGTGAATTTCGAAAGAAAATCCGAGAAAAATAAGTATTAAATTAGACCATGAAGTATTTTGAGACCTAAAAATATGAAAGGTAAATGCATAAGATTCTTTTTTATTTTTATCATCATTGGAAATTCTTGTTCATTGAAAAAAGAAGGCTCCGAAAACATGAATGATAAATTCTCCTTTCTAATGGATAAGTTAAAATTGTCAACACTTTTTTTGATTAATGCCCTTTTTTGGCTCCAGGGCCGCATGGCCCCGTCATCGACTTCAGCGCTGCGTCCTTAGCCACCCACATGCCCTGCTTGGCCCGGCAAAGTACGAAGGCGCCTCCGCGATGACTGTCAGACTTTTAACTGCTCTCTAAATTATTACATTACATTAACCAGCCTTACAAAATTTTATTGACAACGAATTAGTTGAATCCGATACCATCTGTGTTAATCCGTGTAATCTGTGGCTATTATTTTTTACACTTTCTCAGCTACCTTATTCATCACCTTCGTCTGCACCTGGATCGACTCATGATGTACCAATCTCAATAAATCACGGGTGAAGCCCTCATCCAGTCCCATGGCTTTGCCCAGCGAAACCCGGGTTTGAATAATCTCTTCCCAACGACCGACCT
>JAYWDR010000515.1:0-3179 GCA_043779735.1 Cyclobacteriaceae bacterium
TGTAGGCCGAAGCACTTCGGTGCGCTGGCACAAAGTACCACCTCATCAAGATATTTCGGTGCAGAATCTTTAAAATATTTTCCGCAAACGAGTTCTAAATGTTGGTTAATAATCACAAAAAGGCCATCCACTGCAAGGGCTTAACCCAAACGGTTTACGAAAATACAGCCATGTCAGGCGGGAGACAATCCAATCATCAACATTTTCCGTATTTTACTCAATGAACACAGGCATGAATAAACTATCTCTGCTAACTATGGCTATTTTGATTGGGGTAGACTCATTTTCCCAGGCTACATCAAGTACTGTCAACTTTGCCGATGCTACCCTGGCTGTGGGAAACTATCAAGGGAGCCTGGCCATTTCTTATATCCACGACTGGAGACTCGGTGCCAAAAGAAAACTAGCCATAGGACTGGGCGGCAGGCTCACCTCCTATTTCGGACAAAATCAATATTTCACCACGGCTCCCGCCAAGCTTACGTCGGGAAGAAGCGGTCCGGCCATTATTTTTGATAATACTATAGACGCAAATATTGATTCACTTCTGGTAAAATCTCCGCAGGTCAATACAATCAATCTCTTCATCAATTTCGACTACGCTTTTTCTCAAAAGCTTATGGTGGGACTTAATATTGACGCCATCGGTTTTTCTTTCGGTGGAAAAAGGCAAGCTAACTACATCAACGGGGCATCTGGTAAAATCACAGAAGGATCTCCAACCGCTTTTAATCTTCTCCTGGTCAGCGACAATGATCTGGGCTCGCTTAACTCAGAATTGTATTTTAAATATTTTTTCAGCGAAAAGTGGGGCGTGAAAGCCGGGGCTCAATTTCTTTTTACAGAATACACTACCACCACCAAAGTGCAGACTTACCCGGAAGAGAATGACCGCTTTAGAAATAAGTCGTTGATGTTTTCTTTGGGGGTAAGCTATAAACTTAAATAATAATTCGAACAGGGTGATATATAAATTGAATTCTGAATGTCCAATGCTGATCCCGATTGCTATCGGGACGAATGTCGAAGTTCGCTGCTCACTTCGGAATTGGATATTCAGCCTTCAATATTCAAAATTCAGAACTAACAGACACTCCAATGAAAAAGCAATTGATTCTTTTAGCCTTCACTTTGACATTATCATGCACTGCAGATAATGTTACCCCTACGGCACAAGTCATTGACAACTTTGACCCCAGCCAGGCCACCTTGCTCAAGCAAGGCACCCTCATAGGCATCGGACACACCGTCAGCGGACAAGTAGGAATCTATGATAACCACGGCACAAAAGTGATTTTGCTGGACCCGTACTCATCTCAAAGTGGACCGGATCTGAAAGTCTATCTTAGCAAAGACATGAACGCTTCAGATTATATTAAATGTGGTAAGCTGAAATCAACTATGGGGAAGCAATCTTATATTATACCAGGCACACCCGATATCAGCCAGTATAATTTTGTGCACATTTGGTGCGAGCAATTTACGGTTGTCTTCGGACGAGCTGAAGTGCATTAGGAGTTAAGAGTTATGAATTATGTATTTTAAAATGAAACAAAAGATATTCATTACCCTTTTATCGTTGTTCTCAATAGCCTGTCAGAATAAAACTAAAAGTGTCAGCGAAAAGATATCAGTCGTTCCGGAGAATGCTGATATCAATCCCTATTACTCCCGTACCGATACCACCACCTTGAATGTATCCGATGAGGAATGGAAAGCCGTATTGCCTGACAGTGTTTTCAAAGTCGCGCGCAATAAAACAACGGAGCGTGCTTTCACGGGAAAATACTGGAATTTCACGGGCATCGGAACTTACTATTGTGCTGCATGCGGCAACCGATTATTTCGTTCGGATGCAAAATTTGCCAGCTCGTGCGGATGGCCGACTTTTTTTGAGACCTCACGAAAAACCAGTGTTCGTTACCTGACCGATGGTTCCCACGGCATGAAACGAACGGAAGTACTTTGCGGTCGCTGTGGCTGCCATTTGGGTCATTTATTTAAAGATGGACCTCCGCCCACACACAATCGCTATTGTATGAATTCAATTGTTCTGGAGTTTGTTCCGGAGCTGAAATCAAGGATTGAATAACCTCTTACAAATTTTTAAAAAGTGTGCGCAAGATTGAAGAAGAATTGTTGATCTTCTTTTGACCACGCATAATCAAAGCGTAAAATTGTGTTGACGTTCCAGGCAATTCTTAACCCCAGACCTTCGGATGAACGCATATTGCCGGTATTAAATGTAGCAGGGCTGTCCCATACTCCGCCGGCATCGAGAAAAGGAACTGCGCTAAAGGCCAGATGCTGATTCAGAACTTTTGTTTTTGCAAATCGCCATCGTAATTCGATGTTGGTGAACCCCATCAACCTGCCTACGAAGCGACTTATCTTATATCCCCGCAATGTACGTGGACCACCCAAACCCTCGATATCGCCTTCCTGACTCCACTGGTCCTGAAACTCAAAGAAAGGCGCATCTCCACTGATGTAACCCATGCCAATACGTCCTGCAAAAATCAATTTTGGAAACACCGAGGGTAGCAAACTCTGATAATAATTCGCATGAACATAAATTTTATTGAAATTGTATGAAGACCCAAGGGAAGGGTGTGAGACTTCATCAGTTACTTCCGCAAAGAGGCCATGACTCGGGTCGGGTTCAAGGTCGCGGGTATCATAGGCCAATCCAAACTGCGCGATAGTTAAAAAATTGTTTTTAACCCCTTTTATGCGGCCAGCGTTGTAATCATTTTGAAGCAATGAATTTCCGGAGAAGGTTGAGTAATCGAGTTGAGCTAACTCAAATCCTACTAGGGCACTTACTTTATCGCCAAAAAAAGAACGCTCCATGCTAATATTGATTACGGCTTCCTTCTTGTAATAGGTGTTGTAAAACTCATTCGCACCCGTTAATCCGTTCTTTTCATAATCACTATAATGCGCATTGGTCACCGGAGTCTTTGAACTATCATTATTCGGATAGTAAGTCAAACCTTTCAACGATTGTTCCGGAGTAAGACCGAAGTAGAGCAGATTGGGATTGGCCTCGAACCCTCCTTCCAGGCGTAATCGCCACTTGGTATTGAAGATGTAAGGAACATCCAATTTCACAAAAAATTCCCTCTGATGATTGGTCGTATTGAAAAGAACAAAATCAATTTTTGTCCGGTAAGCCG
>JAYWDR010000516.1:0-3177 GCA_043779735.1 Cyclobacteriaceae bacterium
ACATCTTCCAACAGCCTTTCAGCCTTGCCCTTGGCTTCAGAAACAACTTTTTGACCCTGTGATTTCGCTTCCGTGGTAAGCGGCGTATCTTTTCCTGAGACCAGGTCGTCAAGAAAGCCCTCTAATGTTTTCTTGTATTTGTCCAGGCGGAAAGAAAGTTTTTCCCTTGTATTTGAGCCCTTGTCAGGCGCATACAGTACCCCTAAAATTGCTCCTGCGGAGGCCCCTATCAGGAAGGCAATCAATGTATTGCTGCTTTTTTTGCTCATGATGAATGACTTATAAAGCAAAGATAATTTATTCAATGAATAGTCAATGGATGGCTAGGATCCCTTCCATCTATTCTACCGCTATTTATTGTCCATCAAGCCACGTCCGCTCTTTTTGATTTTTCCGGATTCCTTAAGGTTTTTAGCAATTACGTCCAGAATACCGTTAATAAATTGCCGGCTATTGGGCGGACTGTATAGCTTGGCAAGTTCGATGTACTCGTTGATAGTAACCTTGACAGGAATATTGGGGAAATCAGTCATTTCAACAATAGCCATCTGAAGTATTACTCGATCGGTGAGTGGCAGTCGGTCCACTTCCCAATTTTTGGTATTGGCAGCGATCAGTTCCTGATAACTCTTATCCAGATGAATGGTTGAGACAAAAAGCTTTTCAATGAATTCTTTATCTTCCTCCCAGTCGAGCGATAGTTTCTGAAGTTCTATGGTTAACAAGTTTTCGTCCAATGATTTAAGGGTCTTGTCGGCCATACTCCGAACGATGTCGTAATCTTCGGCCCACCGCAAGTCTGCCTCTTCGAAATGTGAATTGATAATAGTTTTTCCCAGAATAATCTGGCGGATAAGATGTTTAGCGAATAATTTGTGCGCTTCCATTTCCGGTGAAATCAACTTGATGTAGCTATGGAATTCTTTGTCGGACTTCACACAATCTCTAAACCAACCACGGATGATATCCATTTGTTGATCCCAGCCTCCACCGGACCGAAGGGTTTCTTTTTTAAGATCAGTATTATTTCGCAAGGCGTGGACAAACGGATTGGCTGTTAAGTTTTTAGAATGAATCTTTTGGTCCTGAGCTGCCACTGAAGCGAAAGCCGGTATGAGGTTCAACACAGAGTAGTAGAAGACATTGATCTTCTCAACATCCAAGACGATGTTCTTGAGAAAGTAGTCGAAGTCACGGCTAGTTTGATTCTTGTGCTGAGTGATAGCCCCCGAAACCGCCTGGTTAATCCTGTGGTCTGAGTTTTCAATGACAGACTCTCCCAAAAATTGTTTTTCAAATTGTTTCACAGCAACAGCATGCTGCGCTTTCAAGAGGACCTTGTCTTGCACCTCCATGGAATTAAGATCTGGCTGGAAAAATGCAGTAAGGTAGTCCAACGAGATGAGGTACTCCGCTTCTTTACACTGCTCATACGCAAAAAGGCTTTGCATGATTTTGATACGGAGGGTGCGTCTGTTGAGCATGGCAAGGAACAATAAAAAAGAGGCCGGCAAGTTACATTTTGTTGTGGATAAATGGTTGATTTGAACCAAAATTCAATTGCCCCGTTTTATCATAAATCAACGTAGCCTTTCATGAAAGAACTTGCACACCTAAATAAGTACCTCTTCAAATACAAATGGCGCTTCTTCTGGGGCCTGGTGTTTGTAATTATTTCGAACTTATTTCAGATTGTCCCCGCTCAAATGGTGCGTCACTCCATTGACCTGGTGATGGATAATATAAGGGTGTACAGGGCCTTCGGACAGACTGAAGCGCAGGCAAAGTTCTTTGGAGTATTCGCACAGAGTATCCTGATATATGCCATATTGATTCTGGTGATGGCGCTACTTCGAGGGCTTTTTTTGTACTTCGTGCGTCAAACGCTCATCGTGATGAGCCGGTACATCGAATATGATTTGAAGAATGAGGTTTTTGAACATTATCAGACGCTGCCCCTAAGCTTCTACCGGCGCAATAACACGGGTGACCTGATGAATCGAATCTCAGAAGATGTCGGCCGCGTAAGAATGTACCTGGGTCCGTCCATCATGTATGGTTTGCAACTATTCACATTGTTCTTCATGCTCATTCCGGTAATGTTTACGATTAGTGCGAAACTTACTTTGTTTGCGCTTATTCCATTGCCGTTGTTATCCTTTAGCATTTATTACGTGAACAATGTGATCGAGCGAAGATCCGAGGAGATCCAAAAAAGCCAATCGAAACTAAGTACGTTTGTCCAGGAAGCTTTTTCAGGAATTCGCGTATTAAAGTCGTTTAACCGCGAAAGGGAATCTGTTGAGAAGTTTACGTTAGAAAATGACATATACAAGCGTCAATCATTACGATTAACGCGTGTGCAGTCACTTTTCTTTCCGGTCATGCTCGGCTTGATTGGGCTTAGCACCATTCTAACGGTGTATGAGGGCAGCGTTGAAGTGATCAATGGAGCCCTCTCCTTTGGCAACATTGCCGAGTTTATTATATATGTGAGCCTCTTAACGTGGCCGGTAGCCTCGCTGGGCTGGACTAGCAGCCAGGTGCAGCGTGCGGAGGCATCACAAAAGCGGATAAATGAATTTCTTCAAATAAAGACCGACCTGGTCTCTGAGAAAAATATTGAACATCCTATTGCAGGCAAAATTGAATTTAGGAACGTTTCCTTTACGTATCCAGACACAGGCATTAAAGCCTTGAAAAATATTTCATTCAAGATTCTGCCTGGCGAATCGCTGGCAATTATTGGTGGGACTGGATCAGGAAAGAGTACCATTGCAAATCTTGTTTCCAGACTGTATGATGTGACGGAAGGTGAAATATGGATTGATGATGTCCTTATTAAGGATTTTAATCTCACAAGCCTTCGCAGTCAAATAGGCTATGTGCCGCAGGATGTATTTCTTTTCAGTGATACGATTTTGAATAATATTTCATTTGGATTGACCTTACCTGAGGAGCAAAAAGTAATGCAAGCCGCCAAGGATGCTGATGTGTATCAAAATATCATTGATTTTCCCCAGGGTTTTAGTACAAGAGTGGGTGAAAGGGGCATCACCCTATCAGGTGGACAAAAGCAACGAGTGTCGATCGCACGGGCCATCGTAAGGGAGCCTAAAATACTTATGTTGGATGATGCTCTTTCGGCAGTTGATACCAAAACGGAGAACACCATAC
>JAYWDR010000517.1:0-3174 GCA_043779735.1 Cyclobacteriaceae bacterium
GTGGCGATTCTTTCACCGCTTTTGAATGATCTACTCCCAATGATTGACCTGCGGACGCCACGAATGGTATCATTGTAATAATAGGCAGTGCCCGGCCCCAGGTATTGGAAGTTTGAAAATCTCAATCCATACTCAATGGAAAGAGCTTTCGTTATCTTCTGGTTGTTGCCGATATGAAGGGCTGTTTCAAGATTGTACTTTCTATCCAGGCTAATGTCGACTGCCTTACCGTTGGTAATGCCGACTGCGTTTGCCGGCTGAAAGGTGTAGTAGGTCGCATCGCCTCCAAAATTTAACTCATTCCTGCTATTGATGAAGTAAGTGAACTGTGGCCTGAGTATCAAATCGGAAATGGAGGAGTTCCAGCTAAAGCTGTTCCGATCATCTTTTCCAAATTGCAGGGCATAATCGTATTTACTATACACCAGGGTAATGTTAGAAAAGAGGCGCTCGTTAAAGAGGTGATTCCATCGTAATGTGGAAGTAGCATTGCCCCAGTTAAATCCCTGAGTCTTGTCAAATTTGAAGTTATCGCGTCCAAAGTACCCTGACAAGTACAATCGGTTTTTCCTATTGATATTGTAGTTAGTCTTCAGGGTGAGGTCATAGAAATTCAAGGCACCACCTTCCTTCAACAATGGCACAAACGGCCTTGCCAACACATCGGCATACGATCTGCGTGCCGCTACAATGAAAGATGCCTTATTTTTTATAAGAGGTCCTTCTACTGCTATTCTGCTGAAAACGGAACCAACGCCTCCCGTGGTCTCAAATTTCTTGCTATTACCCTCCTTCATGCGAACGTCCAGGATAGAGGCTATGCGACCCCCATACCTGGCAGGAATTGCGCCTTTGAAAAGCTTTGTGTCTTTCACTGCGTCGGGGTTAAAGACCGAAAAGAAACCGAAGAGGTGTGAAGAATTATATACGGGCGCCTCGTCCAACAAGATCAGGTTTTGTCCCACGCCTCCTCCCCTCACATTGAAGCCAGAAGCCCCTTCACCTACTGTACTGACACCAGGCAGCAACAACAAGGTCCTGAGTACGTCCGCTTCGCCGAAGAGCATCGGGGTTCGGTTGATAGTTTTGATATCTAACTTATTGGTGCTCATCTCAGCGTTTTGAACGTTCGCCTGCTCGATATCTCCCTGCACTACCACTTCCTGCAATTGCTCAACTTCTGGTACAAGTTCACCGTTCAGCTGGATATTCTTGTTAAGAATCAGGGTCTGTGCAACTGACTCAAAACCAGTGTAGGTCATACTTAATGAGTAGCTCCCGGCAGGCAAGGTGATTGAGTAAAACCCATATTCGTTGCTTACAACGCCATTCTTTATCTCTTTTACGAAAATCGTGGCCCCAATCAACGCCTCTCCATTGGAAGAGTCTCTGATATAGCCATTCAATGTAAATTTGTCTTGCGCACTCACGGTAAAGGAGAGAGAAACCAATGAAAACGCGAAAATAAGTTTTATCATATGACAAAGGCTTCAATCTCTCTTGGGACGCTTTAAGGAATTAATAGTTACCTTATAACAAAATAGTTCATCCAATGTAATGCTTCGAAAGTTGAAAGAACTGTATCAAGAATATAAGGCCTATGTGAGAGTAGACCTGGTTATGTATGCAGTGATGATTTTACTGATTTTCCTGTACGCCTTTTATACGTTGTTGAGCGATTAAGGCAAAATAATTTCCCTTACATTCTCCCTGATTTTCACCGATAATTCATCGGTAGGCAGGTCATTTATGTCTTTCCCAAACGGGTCTTCAATTTCCTCAGCAATCAGTTCAACACTTAATAGAATATAGGAAACCAATACCACAATGGGAATCGTCATATACTCTGTCTGAGTAACAAACCCAAACGGCAATGTGATGATAAAAATAAAGATGAATTTCTTGATATACATTGAGTACGAGTAAGGAATAGGCGTATTCTTTATCCGTTCACAAGCCCCCATCACATCCGAAAATTCCTTTAGTTCTTTGTCTACCACAAACAAATGATCGCCGGAAATTGTCTTATTCAGGTAAAGCTCATTGACACGTTCATACAGCATGGAAGAGATTCTATTAGGGACGTGCTTCACATGTTTCAGTTTTTCCTCGAAATCGCCCCCTGGGCTCTCAAGGTCACTCATCGAAACACCTTTCCGCAGATGTTCCTTCATGGAGATGACAAAGTTGGGAATCATGACACTAAAGTATAGTCGGTTAATCCGGTCATCCTTCGGGAGAAATGCATTTATTTTATGTGCCAGGTTGCGGGTATTGTTCACCAAACTCCCCCAAAGCTTTCGCCCCTCCCACCAACGGTCATAGGCTGAGTTGGTACGGAATACCAGAAACAAACCCAATACGATGCCCAACAAGGAGTGCATCGCTATTGTGCTGTGAAATTCTTTCTCATGAAGACGGAAAACATCCAATATGAGATAACAGGTAAGCGCCGAATAGCCTGCCATAAACAACAGAGCAGGCCGTAATGTGCGCATGACATGACGACTATACGCATGAGAGACGAGCGAAAACCACGCTTTGGGGTTATATTCAATCATAGTTTCTAAATTGTTTTCAAGTACGGACTTTATTAAAAAAAAACCAATAAACTGTTTTTAATAAACAGTAAACTTGCCACTCTTTTGAAACATGAATAGCATGAAAAAAGTCCTCTTCCTGACGTGCGTCATCATCCCATTGCTAATCAAGGGCCAGGACCTCGTGGTGACACAAAAAAATGATACACTGCAGGGTGCGGTCAAAATTGTGTCCTTTGACCGGATCGATCGGGTACAAATCAACGATGGCAAAAAGAAAATCCAATTCACGGCACTCCAGGTGAAGCAAGTCACCATTGAGAAGGATGTATTTCACCCTGTCAGAATTGAAAGTGGATATCAAATGATGAAACTTGTTACGCCCGGGTTTCTAAGTTTATACCTGGCACGCAGACCCAATAGCCTTTCCTATGAAGTGCAGTACCTCGTTAAGAGAAATGGGGAGGCTATGGAAATTCCTAACCTAACATTCAAGAAAACCATGGGTACTTTCCTAGACGACTGTTACGGCATAAAACAGAAAATCAAGGATGATGAGCTTGGTAGAAAGGACTTGGATCAGCTCATTATCCAATATAACCTTTGTATTGAGAGGCAAACCCAAGAAACCCAG
>JAYWDR010000518.1:0-3145 GCA_043779735.1 Cyclobacteriaceae bacterium
CAACAACCTAAGACCTTAAAATTCTGATATAACAATTCATGGAGATTACTAATACTATCGGACGCAGAAAAACATCCATCGCCAGGGTGTATGTGATGCCTGGCAAAGGAACAATTCTCATCAACGACCGCGAACTCAAATCATATTTTACGTCAGAGATCCTTCAAATTACCGTCAAGCAGGCACTGGCCCTTGTGAAGGTGGATGGCAGCTACGATGTAAAAGTCAGCGTTGAAGGGGGAGGTATCAAAGGACAAGCGGAAGCAATCCGGCTAGGCATCGCAAGGGCTTTGGTTAAGATTAATAACGAAAACCGCGCGCCACTAAGAAAAGAAGGCCTATTGACACGCGACTCACGTATGGTAGAACGCAAGAAGCCAGGACGTAGAAAAGCAAGAAGGAAATTCCAATTCAGCAAACGTTAATTGATTGAGCAGTAGCATGGCAGATAAAATGACAACCCAGGAATTGATGGAAGCCGGTGTTCACTTCGGGCACTTGACCCGTAAGTGGAATCCAAGAATGTCGGAGTACATTTTCATGGAAAACAACGGCATCCACATTATTGATCTTAACAAGACACAGAAAGCCCTGGAAGAAGCAACGTTTGCAATCAAGAATATTGTGCGCTCAGGCCGCAAGATCATGCTCGTCGCTACAAAAAAGCAGGCAAAGGACATTATTGTTGAAGAAGCCACCCGTCTCAATATGCCGTTTGTAACGGAGCGTTGGCTGGGTGGTATGCTCACCAACTTTGCCACGATCCGCAAGTCATTGAAGAAACTGGCGCAAATTGACAAGCTGATGAAGGATGAGGGTTTCAATAACCTCGCCAAGCGGGAGCGCCTGATGGTGTCACGCGAGAAGGCAAAGCTTGGAAAATTGTTGGGTGGCATAGCCGACCTGAATCGTCTGCCAGCCGCGTTGTTTGTAGTGGACGTGAAGCGTGAGCATATTGCCGTAGCTGAGGCACAAAAACTTAATATCCCGGTATTTGCCATGGTGGATACAAATTCTGACCCTTCGGACATTGACTTCCCCATCCCGTCCAATGACGACGCCTTCAAGTCTATTTCGATTGTCACCAAGTACATAGGTAAAGCCATTGAAGAAGCCCTTATGGAGCGTAAGAAAGACAAGGAAGATGCCGGGATGAAGAAGGAAGAAGATGAAAAACGCAAAGTAGACGAGGCCGTTCAAGAAGCGTAACCGATATAAGCATAACGTACAGTTCGTCCTGCTTGCCTGATCGGTGGCAGGACGAACTGTTTGGGCCTCACCCGTACCCCCTATCCGGGGAGGAAGGAGAGAAAGGGGAATAAAACAACCGCAATTCGTAAATCGTAATTCTAAAATTCTTATGTCAATCACAGCACAAGATGTAAATAAGCTTCGTACCATGACCGGCGCCGGCATGATGGACTGCAAAAAAGCTTTGACCGAGGCCGATGGTGATTTTGAGAAAGCCATTGAGATCCTGAGGAAGAAGGGCCAGAAGGTTTCAGCCTCCCGTTCAGACAAGGAAGCGAAAGAAGGCTCTGTATTCATCAGGGTTTCTGGCGACAAAAAAGAAGCGGTGCTTATCGCCCTCAACTGCGAGACGGATTTCGTTGCTAAAACGGAGGACTTCCAGAAGTTAGGTATACTGATCGTGGAGACGGCATTTTCCAAAATGCCATCTACCATGGAGGCATTGCTTGCTGAAGATGCCGGAGGCCTGCCGCTGAGTGACAAGATCACGGAATTGGTTGGCAAGATTGGCGAAAGACTTCAGGTGAGCTCTTATGTCATAATGCGGGGCGAAGCCATTGTTCCCTATGTTCATGCAGGAAGCAAGTTGGGTGTGCTGGTTTCACTGAAAGGCGTGAACGGCAAAGATGTGACGGAGGCAGGTAAGGATGTTGGTATGCAGATCGCAGCGATGAACCCGGTGGCAGTAGATGAAAAATCCGTTGACAAGAGCGTGATTGAAAAAGAAATTGAAATTGCGAAGGCGCTCATCCTGGCGGAAGGCAAGCCTGAGAATATGGTAGAGAAAATTGCACAAGGCAAACTGAATAAGTTTTTTAAAGACAACACCTTGTTGCCACAGGCCTTTGTTAAAGACAATTCCAAAACCGTTGCGCAATATTTGGACAGCGTGTCAAAAGGATTGACAGTCGCTGAGTTTAAGCGAGTAGCGATTGGATAATTGATGTTAAATCCTTGTACACCACGTTATGATTTTGTTTGGATTTATTTCAATTGTTCAAATCTTTCTGCCAGGTCTCATTTTTACAAAACTTTTCTACGATTCGAGACTTCTTACCAAGCTAATTCTTTCTTTCAGCCTCGGCTTGCTGTTTAATTATCAGTTTGTTCTTCTTATGACTTTCATTGGCCTAAACAACCGGGTCTCTACATGGGCAATGTTTAGCGCTGAGCTTGTTTTTTTAGTTTTCATTTATGTTAGAAAAATGGATTTTTCAGACCGTGCTGAAAATGAGGCAGCCCCAAGAGAGATTGTTCCTAAGAGATTTTTGAAATTCTATGATACCTATTGTAAATCCGCCAAGTACATTCTGATTGGATTCGGAATCGTTATTTCATACCAATTTGCAGTGAGAATTATTGAAGAGAATCCTGGAATTTTTGATTCATGGGACGATGTTGTTTCATGGAACCGGTGGGCGGTGGATTGGTACAACGGGTACTTTCCCAGGAAGACATATCATTACCCCCAACTTATGCCTGCAAATTGGTCCGTGATGTATCAATTTATAGGAACCAGCGAGATTCAATTTTTTGCGAAATCCATCATGAGCCTGTTTGCAGTGGGGATCTTGTTGATATTTGTGGACTTATACCAGAGGTCCAGATCACTTGTCTTTCTGGCAGCAATGGCTATTTCAGGATTCTTGATAATGAAGGTCACTGGAAATAATATTGGGAAGGGATTCGCTGATGTCCCCGTTACTTTTTTTTCTTTGGGTATTTTCTACGTTTTCTACCTGGGTTTCAACGGGTATATGTCTGTCCGGCTTAGCAGTTTACTTCTGGCCTGCATGCTGTCAGCAGCGGTCGTGACCAAGCAGGCCGGGTTCTTCATGATCCTTCCTTCCGTATTCATGTCGTTCTATTTGTTAAGGGAAGGCACTAGCCGCTT
>JAYWDR010000519.1:0-8998 GCA_043779735.1 Cyclobacteriaceae bacterium
GAGTATCTAAATTAAGGTTTTTGTGGTCAAGGTGTTCAATGATGTTGATCTTAATCAAATTGCTGAGCACCTTCATGTCATATACGTATCCTGTTTCCGGGTTGGGCTCACCTGTGAGGGTTACAATGAGTTCGTAGTTGTGGCCATGGAAATTGGGGTTATTACATTTGCCAAAGACAGAATCATTTTTTTCATCAGACCAGGCTGGATTGTAAAGCCGGTGGGCAGCATTGAAATGTTCTTTGCGGGAGATGGCTATGCGCATTGTTGCTTGTAGAACATGATCCCGGCTAAAAGGTTCTACTTCTTGAGAGAATAATAGTCTTCTTTCGAGACTCCGACAATTAATTCCTGCTAATTGACAGCGATGTCAACAAGATCAGGACCTTATATTTTAAAACAAAAAACCGCAACGAGAAATCGGGTTGGATCTTTGATAAGTCTTCCTTGCCTTAACAGAACTCGTCAAACACTTCCACAAGGTGCTCACCAATCATCTGTGCATTTCTTCCTTCGATATGATGACGTTCAACAAAGTGAAGAAGTTCACCATCTCTAAACAACGCAATGGAAGGAGATGATGGCGGGTATGGCATCGTCAATTGACGGGCTTTAGAGACGGCCTCCGTGTCCACACCTGCAAAAACGGTTGTCAGGTGGTTTGGCTTCTTCGCGCTATTTTGCAAAGCCCACTTAATTCCGGGTCTTGCAGCACCGGCGGCACATCCGCAGACCGAATTAATTACCAGCAGTGTGGTGCCTTTTTCTGTTAATATCTGAGTTTCCACTTCAGCAGATGTTCTCAATTCTTTAAATCCAGCACTGGTAAGGTCCGTTCTCATCGGCGCCACTAGTTGTTCGGGATACATGCTCATAGGTTTATTTTTTATTTAATCAATTTATACAACAAGGTTAAAGAAATCCTAGTTCCAATTTAGCCGCTTCGCTCATCATATCCTGTGAATAGGGAGGATCCCAGCTGATCTCGACTTTTACATCATTGACACCGTGGATGGCCTTTATTTTTTGCTCTACCTCGTTGGGGATAGCCTCGGCTGAGGGGCACGAAGGAGAAGTAAGTGTCATGAGGAGGTGCACATTATTGATGGGATAGACCGTAATCTCATAGATCAATCCCAGTTCATAAATATCCACAGGTATCTCCGGATCATACACAGTTTTTATGGCTGCAAGAATTTTCTCCCGGAGATTCGGGATATCAAGTGATGGCGAAGTTGCTTCTATATTTTGCATTTCCTCGTTCATGCCCGAATAGTAGATTTAGTATGATAGACCAATGCATATAACTTCATCTGTTTGATCATCGCTGCAAAACCGTTTGACCGCTGGGTTCCAATGAATCGGTCCATTCCAATCTTCCGCATGAAGTAGAGATCACTGGATATTATTTCTTCAGGGAGATTGCCATTGAACGCTCTGATCAACAAGCTCACTAAGCCTTTAGTGATGGCTGTATTGCTATCGGCTGTAAAGAATAGTCGCTCGTGTTTCAATTCGGCAGTGAGCCATACTTTTGACTGGCAGCCCCTCACACTATTCGTTTCGATTTTATCCTCCTCTTTCATCGGGGGTAGCTTTTGTCCTATTTCCATCAAATACAAGACTGACATCTCCAGATCACCATCTAATAGGGAGAACTCATTAATTATTTCATCTTGTGTTTCCGATATTGTCATTTCAAAAATTTGATGATACGATCAACTCCTTCAGTTAATCTGTCAATTTCAACTTTCGTATTATAAACTGCAAAAGACGCCCTCACGGTTCCCTCTATTCCGAAATGATCCATTAATGGTTGCGTGCAGTGATGCCCTGTACGCACTGCCACGCCGCGGGCATCAAGCATTTGACCTATGTCGAAGGGATGTATACCCTCTACCAGAAATGATTGAACGCTGACTTTTTCGGATGCAGTTCCAATAAGTCGTACCCCTTTAAGGTTCTGCAAGGCTCGAGAGGCGTACATTAGAAGTTGTTGTTCGTGAGCCGCCAGGTTGTATTTGCCAAGCTCATTGATGAATAAAAATGCCTCCTTATACGCTACCACATCTGCGATATTCGGTGTGCCTGCTTCAAACTTGTAGGGCAGTTCGTTGTAGGTGGTCTTCTCGAAGGTGACGTTTTTGATCATCTCTCCGCCGCCCATGTAGGGGGGCATCTTCTCCAGCAGTTCTTTTTTACCATAGAGAATCCCGACTCCTGTGGGGCCATACATCTTATGTCCGGATATACAATAAAAGTCGCAATCGAGTTGTTGAACATCTATTTCAATGTGTGCCGCGGCCTGTGCTCCATCGATTAGCACTACGGCACCCGCATGATGTGCTTGCTGTATTATTTCCCGGATTGGGTTAATGGTCCCCAGACTATTGGAAGCATGATTGACCGCAACGACTTTCGTTTTGCGCGTCAGGATTTTTTCAAAAGCATGCATGTCAATTTCTCCGGTGGGGGAGATGGGAATAATGCGCAGCCTGCAGCCCTTTTCCTCACAGACCATTTGCCAGGGAACAATATTTGAATGGTGTTCCATTCCTGAGATGATGATTTCATCATCAGCCTGGAGGAAGGTCCGTCCATAGCTGGTTGCCACCAGGTTGATGGCTTCTGTCACACCCCGAACGAATAGGATCTCTTCGACATTTCGGGCATTAACAAATTGCCGGGCTACGCCCCGTGTCTCCTCAAATGCGAGCGTCGCTTTTTCTGCCAACGTATGTATTCCTCGATGGATATTGGCATTAAGTCCCTGATAATAATCAACCAGCGACTGTATGACGCGCTGAGGCTTTTGAGTTGTCGCGGCATTGTCTAAGTAAACAAGTTGATGCCCATTCACCTGTTGATGCAGAATAGGAAATTGCTTCCGTATCGACGCTACGTCAAGTGTAATACTGTTGGCTGTAGCTACTTCCATCATCAAAAATTGTTTTGAAGTTTTTCCGACACCAAGCCATCAATAAAGGTTCTAATGGTTTCGTTCTTCATGGTGGCGAATGTTTCAGCTGCAAAAGCGTATAGCAACATTCCCTTTGCGATATCTTTTGACAGACCCCTTGATCGCAAGTAGAACAACGCTTCTTCATCTAGCTGACCGGTGGTACATCCATGGGAGCACTTCACATCATCGGCCCATATCTCAAGCTGAGGCTTGGTATTCACAGTTGCAGTGTCACTTAAGATAATATTGCGGTTAGATTGAAATGCGTTTGTTTTTTGCGCATGGGGCCGAACATATATTTTGCCATTAAAAACCCCCCTGGAATTTTCTGACATCACGCCTTTGTACAATTCATTGCTGCATGAATTGGGCTTTTTATGGTCTACCACCGTATGATTGTCGGCAATGGTATTTTTTGACAGCAAGTACAGTCCGTAGAGATGAGCGTCTACACCTTCTCCATCAACGGTTAACGTGAGATTGTTGCGTACCAATTGACCATCGAAGGTGAACGTAAAACAGGAGGCCCTTGCTGAAGAAGAAAGATGTACCAAACTATTGTTTATCTGCACATCGGTCATCGGACCGTTTTGAATCATGGTATACTCCAACTGAGCATTTTCACCCACCTCAATGACTGATTGCTTATTGTTGAAATAGATCGCATCTGGTTCGCTCACCACACATTCCATCAATGACACAATGCTGTGTGCACCGATCGTACATCTCCAGCGTGGATTGGCAAAAGAAAACTGCGATGAATCGAAGTAATAAACAATCGCAACAGGATGTTGCAAGGTCTTTGTATTCCCTATTGTAATCTGAACTTCCTCGTGGGCAAACGCCTGATTTAACAAAGCGAATGGATCCGTATTGGTTACTGTCTCTTCGACTGCGCCCTGTTGAATCTTTAACTCCGTATCAAGCATGATAGACCGCTCTTGTGAGAATTTCCCATTCACGAAGGCCACTACATTGCTGTTCAAATTCTTAATAATTCCTGTCGAAGAGTCTGAGGATATTTTGCCCGCGGTGTTGTCTTTGCCAGTCAATATTAACTTCTCAAGAACTCTTGTAACGGGTAGGAACTTGTATTCCTCAGTTTTGGGCCCAGGTAAACCGTTGGTCAAAAACATGTCCCATACCTTTTGGCGACGTAGATCTTTACCAAAGCCCGCTTGTACAAAGGAGGCCTGTATTTCCTGTATAAGGTTATTTTTATCTGTGACGATACTCATGTGTGTTAGGCGAGCGCCACTTCCGTTTTGATCCAATCATACCCCTTGGCCTCAAGTTCCAGTGCAAGGTCCCTGGTTCCGGACTTAACAATTTTTCCTTTGTACAAAACGTGCACATAGTCAGGTATAATATATTCCAGGAGGCGCTGATAATGAGTCACAAGAATGACCGCATTGTCTTTGTTCCGAAGTTTATTTACCCCGCTTGCCACTATTCGCAGTGCATCAATGTCCAAGCCGGAGTCTGTCTCATCCAGTATGGCGAGCGTTGGCTCCAGCATGGCCATTTGAAAAATCTCATTGCGTTTTTTTTCTCCACCTGAGAACCCCTCGTTGAGTGATCGGTTTAGCAACGCCTGGTCCATTTCTACCAACTTCATCTTCTCTTTCATCAGCTGGAGGAAAGCAACAGCGTCCAGTGTCGGTTGACCCCGGTGTTCACGGATCTTGTTGAGGGCCGTTTTCATGAAGTTGATTGTGCTTACTCCGGGTATCTCTACCGGATATTGAAAGGCCATAAAAACGCCTTCACGTGCGCGCGCCTCAGGCGGCATTTCCAGCAGATTCTTGCCGAGGTAGGCCACTTCACCCTGTGTCACTTCATAGTCTTCTCGTCCTGAAAGGACGGATGCCAACGTACTCTTGCCGGATCCGTTAGGTCCCATAATGGCATGTACTTCGCCGGCCTTCACCACGAGGTTGACGCCATTCAGGATTTGTTTCTCCTCAATCTTCGCGTGTAAATTTTTTATGGTCAGCATTAATTCTTGTCCAAATTTTGTCAAAGACTTCTAATTAACCAACACTGCCTTCCAACGTTAGGGCGAGCAGTTTTTGAGCTTCCACTGCAAATTCCATGGGGAGTTGACTGAGCACTTCTTTTGCATATCCATTGACAATTAAGGCGACGGCTGACTCTTCATCAATGCCGCGCTGAAGGCAATAGAAAATCTGGTCTTCTCCAATTTTTGAGGTCGTGGCTTCATGCTCGACTTTAGCCGAACTGTTCTCCACATCGATATACGGGAATGTATGAGCCCCACATTGATCGCCCATCAATAACGAATCACACTGTGATGAATTGCGTGAGTTATCAGCACGCTTGAGTATGTGAACATGACCGCGGTAGCTGTTCTGCGACTTACCGGCGGAAATTCCTTTTGAAACAATTCGCGATCGGGTATTTTTTCCGATGTGAATCATTTTGGAACCAGTGTCAGCCTGCTGATAATTGTTAGTCACGGCCACTGAGTAAAACTCTCCAATGGAATGATCACCCTTTAATATACAGGAAGGATATTTCCATGTAATAGCTGAACCCGTTTCCACCTGCGTCCAGCTGATCTTCGAATAGTCACCGGCACAAAGTCCACGCTTTGTCACAAAATTGTAAATCCCCCCAACTCCTTCTTTGCTGCCCGGATACCAATTTTGCACGGTTGAATATTTTACCTGGGCATTTTTCATGGAATAAATTTCCACAACAGCGGCGTGCAATTGATTCTCATCACGCATGGGAGCGGTGCAACCTTCGAGATAACTTACATAACTTCCTTCATCAGCCACAATCAGGGTGCGTTCAAACTGTCCTGTATTCGCGGCATTGATACGGAAGTAAGTTGATAACTCCATTGGACAACGAACACCTTTCGGGATGTAACAGAACGATCCGTCAGAAAATACAGCGGAGTTGAGCGCCGCAAAGTAGTTGTCGTTTACCGGTACTACTGAGCCTAAGTATTTTTTTATGAGGTCCGGGTGTTCTTGCACAGCATCACTGAAGGAGCAGAAAACGATGCCCAGTTCTCCCAGTTTTTCCTTGAAGGTGGTAGCGACGGAAACACTATCAAAGACGGCATCTACAGCTATTCCTGAAAGGATTTTTTGTTCAGTAAGTGATATGCCCAGCCTCTCAAAGGTTTTTAATAATTCAGGATCTATTTCTTCAAGGCTCTTGGGTGAAGCTTTTTGCTTCGGAGCAGAGTAATAAATGATGTCCTGATAATTAATGCGAGGGTACTTTACATTAGGCCACGTAGGCTCTTTCATTTTCGTCCACTTCTGGTACGCATCCAGCCGCCATTGCAGGAGCCAATCAGGCTCATTCTTGCGTTTTGAGATGAATCTGACGGTCTCCTCGCTGAGGCCTTTGGGGGCGGAGTCGGTTTCAAGATCAACGGTCCAGCCGTGCTCGTACTCCTTTGTCGTGATTTCCGCAAGGATTTGACTGTCGGGTTCCATTTGCTGTATTTAGACTAATTTTAAATAGACTCAAAAATATTAACAAAAATCCATTTTTAAGGTTCTTTCGAGGATTAATTATTCTGAAAGAGTGACATTGCGGTCCAGGCTTTCCTCCAGGGAGATTTGACCACTAAAGTTTACTTCCTGTCTTGCAGCTAACTTCCCCGTGAAGGTTCGAACCCTTCCTCTACAGCTTGAAAAGCCCGCTTCCGATTATTCGGTGGTGGGCTTTTGCTTTTGCCAATGCGCTAGAGACTTTTAGCACCACTTTACTTTTATCCCAATCGTTTGTTGTCCATCTTCGTGAGTTATGACACAAGAATTTCCCTGGTTTAGTAGATACCCCGCTGGAGTGCCACAGGAGATTGGGCCGCTGGAATTTCAGACATTGGTTGAACTCTTTAAGGTTTCAAGCAGGAAATATAAAGACCGCGTTGCTTATGAGAACATGGGCACGGTGATTACTTTTAGCGAGGTTGATTCTTTGTCTACAGCTTTTGCTGCCTTTCTTCAGAAAGATCTGGGTTTGTCAGGCGGAGACCGTATCGCGATACAAATGCCAAATATTCTCCCATTCCCCATTGTATTTGTGGGTGCATTAAAGGCTGGATTGGTTGTAGTGAATACGAATCCACTGTATACGCCCCGTGAAATGGAGCATCAGTTTAAAGATGCGGGCATCTCGGCTGTGGTAATTCTCGAGAACTTTGCCAGTAATCTCGAAGCCATCCTTGACAAGATTCCTGCAAAGCACATCATCATCACCAGTATGGGGGATATGCTTGGTAAATTGAAGGGTACATTGATAAATTTTGTAATCAGGCGCGTGAAGAAAATGGTGCCTGCATATAACATTCCAAAGGCCATTGCATTTGCCAGCGCCCTTGAAAGGGGATCACATTTTGTTCTTGATAAGCCTCAGATACAATCTGAGGACCTCGCAGTCCTTCAGTATACTGGTGGCACTACCGGTGTTGCGAAAGGTGCCCAGCTTTCGCACCGCAATATCATCGCACATAACATGATGATTGCACATTGGTTTAAGCCTTACATGTCAGCCAGTCAAAACAATATCATGATTACGGCTATTCCGATGTATCACATCTTTGGTCTTACTGTGAACGCTGTGCTCATGTATTCTTCCGGTGTTAAAAATGTGCTAATCACAAATCCGCGGGACATTCCTGGCTTTGTGAAAGAGCTTAAGAAACACAAATTCTCAATTATTACCGGTGTGAACACATTGTTTAACGGGCTGCTCAATAACCCGAATTTCAAAGAGTGCGACTTTTCATTTTTACATGGGGCCATTGGTGGTGCTATGGCTGTCCAGGATGCCGTGGCAACGAAATGGGAAGAAGTCACAGGAACTTCTATTGTTGAAGGGTATGGCCTCAGCGAAACATCGCCTGTGCTCTGTTGCAATCCCCTCGATGGAAAGCATAAGCGTGGTACAATTGGTGTTCCGATGCCGAGCACGGAGGTTGCTATTTTTGATGATGTTGGCAATCGAGTGCCGCAAGGTCAACCCGGTGAGATTTGTGCACGTGGGCCACAGATAATGCGAGGGTACTGGCAAAAGGACAATGAAGGGGTATTTTTTCAAGGAGGATGGTTTCGAACTGGAGATATTGGTGTGATGGCAGAGGATGGTTATTTCAAGATAGTGGACCGCAAGAAGGATATGATAAAGGTTTCTGGCTTCAATGTCTACCCGAATGAAATCGAAAATGTGATTGCCTCCCATCCAAAGGTGTTGGAGGTGGCGGCGATTGGTATTTTGGACGCCAAGTCAGGTGAGGCGATCAAAGTATTTATTGTCAAGAAAGACAAGAGTTTGACGGAAGAAGAATTAAGGAGCTTCTGCCATGCCAATCTCACGAATTATAAAGTCCCCAAAATTTTTGAATTCCGGACCGAACTACCGAAGACGAACGTAGGGAAAATACTCCGGAGAGCTCTGAAAGAGCAGGAGGCGGCCAAGGCTGTATAATTTTTCCGTCAAGGGCTTTTTTTCATACACTGCACCCAACTTAACTTGCCGCAAATTCTGTTACTATGAGATTCATTATTATTTCCATTTTATTGATAAGTGCGGTGTTACTTTCTTTTAAGACGACACAGAAAGAGAATCCAATTTCTTCAGCCAATGATTCGCTACGCTATCCCCAAGAAAAGCATCTTGCAAATATGCGTCAGCTTACGTTTGGCGGAGACAATGCAGAAGCCTATTGGAGCTTTGACGGCACCATGGTAAGTTTTCAGTCCAATAACAAGAAGTGGGGGCTGGGTTGTGATCAAATTTTTTATTTACCAATCGACACAGACCTGCGAGATGGAAGGAAGCCCGCCCTTATCAGCACAGGCCTAGGCAGAACCACCTGTTCCTTTTTCCTCCCGGGGAATAAGACAGTTCTCTACGCCTCTACGCACCTTGGGAGCAAGGTTTGCCCTATAGAGCCTGAGCGGACGCCTGGTGGAAAGTACCTGTGGCCCATTTATGATACGTACGATATCTTCGTGGCCGACCTGGGTGGTAATATCCTTAAGCAAC
>JAYWDR010000520.1:0-3139 GCA_043779735.1 Cyclobacteriaceae bacterium
GAGTTTTGTGCGTTCAATAAAATGGCCAAGGAAGATCAGTTTGGAAGGGACATCAAATTGAGCAATGGAAATGTAGCGAGCAGAATCCTGCCCATAAAAATTCATGATCTCGATGCAGACGACAAGGCGTTACTCGAAAGTGAATTGGGCGGCGTGCTCAGGGCGATCGACTTTATTTACAAAGAGGCTGGTGTTAATCGACCACTCCGGTCGTCCGAAGAGAACCTTGGAAAGAATCAGGATCAGTTCATTTACCGCAATCAGGTCAATAAAGCTGCCAATGCGGTTAAGGAAATTATCACCTCACTGAAGAATCCCGTTAATTCAACCACCCGGTCAACCAACGGCCAATCACCAACCAACAACCGCCCAAACCCCATACGGAAGAAAGTCGCCATCACCTTGCTGCTGGCTATATTCCTTGCTGCCACCGGCTATTTCCTATATCCAAAACTATTCCTATCGACGCAAGGTGAAGCAGTAATCGACAAATCCATCGCTGTGCTTCCTTTTGTAGATATGAGTAAGGACAAGGACCAGGAATACCTGGCAGACGGCATCGCAGAAGAGATCATCAACTCACTCACCGCAATACACGGATTAAAAATATCAGGCCGAACGTCGTCCTTTCAATTCAAGGGAAAAAATGTCGATTTGAAAGAGATCGCGAAAAAATTGGATGTCGAAACGATTTTGGAAGGCAGTGTACAGAAGTCCGGCAATCGAGTGAGAATTACCGTGCAGCTGATACGTGCCAAAGACAATTTTCACCTCTGGTCAGAGCATTTCGACAAGCAAACGAACGATATCTTTGCCATCCAGGACAGTATCGCGTTGAATGTGGTCAGGAAACTTAGGATTACTTTATCCGAAAACGAAATACCGGGAATTGGTCATCGCGAAACGACGCCGGAAGCGTATACCGAATATCTAAAAGGGAGCTACGCATACAAGCAAGGAAATTTCTTGCAGAGCATCGAATACAATTTAAGTGCCATTCAACAGGATTCCCTATTTGCCCAACCCTACGCAGTCATTGCCCTTGCCAAAACATGGATCATTCAGCGGGCCAATGACTATGGAAACCCCGTCGCCATTGACGAAGCCAAGAAGTATGCGAGAAGGTCAATTCAACTTGATCCCTATCTGGGAGAAGGAAATTCCGCCCTGGCGCTTATGGCATGGTCCGTCGAGGGTGACTATTCCACTGCCAGGACAAACTTTGAAAAGTCCATTCAGCTCAACCCTTATTCTTCGTTGATCAAAAACCGCTACGGCTACTTTCTCACATGGATGGGTGATTTTAACAGGGCGTCCTCCCTGGCACTTGATGCCATGAAGGCAGATCCCGCTGACTATAATTCCTACGTGATCCTTTCGCAATCCAAATTCTACAGTGGACAATTCGCAGAAGCAGACAAGTACCTGCAGGAAGGATTGAGATTATTTCCAGGGCAGCAATTTCAATACCTGACCATGGCAAAAGAATTCTACGCCGGAAACTACCAGAAACTAATACAAGATCTTGAGGCGAGGCTGCAAAAGAATGAAAGCTTAGATAATCAATTGCTGTCGTTTCTTTGCATATCCTATCTCAAAACCGGTGACATTACCAAGAGCTCACGCATTGAGAATCAAATCAGGAGAAGCGGGCTTGACAGAAAAGGGTGGCACTTCGCCATGGCCAGGATATTCGCCATGGATGGAAGGATTGACTCCTGCTTCAGTCACCTGAACCTTTCATACAATAGTCGAGAAGTGAGTTTCCGTGTTTTTAAGATCGAGCCGGCATTTGAGAAAATAAGAAATGACCTCAGGTATAAGAAGTTATACCAACGATCCGGATTCGACAATTACTGACCTCGCGCCTGATCGATTCTGCCGTGGTTGGTCATACCTGCATTGTATTTCGGCAGATAAATGTTCTTCACCTACCCATCACAAGGATTCGATCAATGGCTTCTCTTATTCGAGGTTACGAATACGACATCTTCATCTCCTACCGCCAGAAAGACAATAAATACGACGGCTAGGTTACCGAGCTTGTTGCAAATCTGAAGAAAGAGCTCGAAGCCACTTACTGCGACCCTAAAAGCTTTGCCTGGCAGCATGAGTTTTGCCCATTTCATAAGTTGTAAAAAATATCCAATACCGCCTACTCTATACTTAAAATATAACTACATTTAGTACTATGTTTTAACTATACCTACAACTTCTGTGAAAACATCGACCCAACATATAAAAAGGCCTATTTACCTGGAAAGGATAAAGCCTCACATAGGCAAAAACATCATCAAAGTGCTGGTGGGCCAGCGAAGAGTGGGCAAAAGTTTCCTCCTATTCCAACTAATGGATATTATCCGTGAACAAGATGCCAGCGCTACTATCATCTACATCAACAAGGAACTTTTCGAGCATGACAGCCTGCGCGATTACAAAGACTTGATGAAAAGCGTGAATGACCAAACCAACAAAGACAGTAAAAACTATCTTTTCATCGATGAGATCCAGGACATTACCAACTTCGAAAAAGCTATTCGAAGTCTGCAAGCGAAGGGCCAGCATGATATTTACATAACGGGCAGCAACGCATTTTTACTTTCGGGTGAATTGGCAACCTATTTAAGCGGACGTTACATAGAATTTAAGATATTTGGATTGACCTATAACGAGTTTCTTGCCTTCCACCAATTACCCGATTTGCAAGAAACTTTTCTCAAGTACCTCCGCTATGGGGGCTTGCCTTATCTCATCAACATTACTCTTTCTGATGAATTGGTTTTTGATTACTTGCGCAATATTTATGCGGCTATACTCTTTAAAGATATAGTAGCTCGCCACAACATCCGAAATGTTTCGCTATTAGAAAATTTGGTGAGCTATGTTGCGGATAACGTGGGGAATCTTCTTTCGGCTAAAAGCATCAGCGATTTTCTGAAATCACAAAAAGTAAAAGTCACGCCCAACGTTATCATTAGCTACCTGGGATTTTTAGAACAGGCCTTTTTCATATTGAAGGTGAATCGGGAAGAACTTCGGGGGAAGAAAATTTTTGAGATCGGGCAGAAATACTATATGGAAGATCTCGGCTTGCGGCATTCGCTATTGGGATATCGTACACCCGATATTGGAAAAATTT
>JAYWDR010000521.1:0-8981 GCA_043779735.1 Cyclobacteriaceae bacterium
AGGGCCATTTTAAAATCAGCGAGGGCGAGCCCACACGCGAAGAACTAAAAGTCCTGCACAAAACCCTGAAGAAAATTGAGCAAGACATCGAAAACTTCTCATTCAATACTTCCGTGAGCGAGTTCATGATCTGCGCCAATGAGCTGACCACCCTGAAATGCAACCAACGTGCCGTTCTTGAACCGTTGGTCATTGCCCTTTCTCCTTTTGCCCCTCACATTGCGGAAGAACTTTGGGAAAAACTCGGACATACGGATACCATTCTGAAAGCCACGTATCCCGACGTCAACGAAGCATATCTTAAAGAAAATGCATTCAACTATCCGGTCTCCATTAATGGCAAGGTGCGGGCACAAATGAACTTTGCCCTTGACATGCCCAGAGAGGATATGGAAAGGGAGGTGCTGGCTTCTGAGATCGTACAAAAATGGACTGAAGGAAAGGCTCCCAAAAAGGTAATTATTGTCCCTGGGAAGATTGTGAATATCGTTGTGTAAACCGGCAGAAACTGTCGCACGGTCGGTACCTTCTAATGCATTTCCCTACTTTGGGTGACTCGCTGGCCAAATAGAACTCACTTCCGGCTGAGGGATTTCAGTACATTGCTTTTTGTCAACGAACTTTCTATTATTCCCGTTACCATTCAAAGAAAAAGAAGATGCAACTCATTATCCAGAACTTAAACAAGACCTACTCCAATGGAGTCCAGGCGCTGAAAGATGTAAGTCTCACCATAAATCAGGGCATGTTCGGCCTGCTGGGACCGAATGGGGCGGGCAAGTCATCCCTCATGCGCACGATCGCCACATTGCAAGAGGCCGACAGCGGATCCATTCAAATGGGAGATATCAACGTATTGACCCAAAAAGAACAGGTCAGGAAAACCCTGGGATATCTGCCCCAGGAATTCGGCGTGTATCCAAAAGTTGACGCGATGACATTGCTGGATCATCTGGCCGTATTAAAAGGCATCGTCAACAAAAAGGAAAGAAAAGAAGTTGTGGAAGCTTTGTTGCAAAAGACAAATCTGTGGGCTTCCCGGCAAAAGAACTTAGGGGGCTTTTCCGGTGGCATGAAGCAACGGTTTGGCATTGCCCAGGCTTTGCTGGCCAATCCCACTCTAATTATTGTGGATGAACCGACGGCGGGCCTTGACCCAGCCGAACGCAATCGCTTCCTGAATTTACTTTCAGAGCTCGGAGAAAACACCATTGTCATCTTGTCCACTCATATTGTAGATGACGTAAAAGAATTATGCACGGATATGGCCATCATCAACAAAGGGCTTGTGTTATACAAGGGCAACCCTGTGGACGCCATCGCTGATGTGCAGGGAAGAGTCTGGAGTAAGCGCATCACCAAGGCAGAACTTGAAGATCACAGGAAAAATTTTAACATCATTTCCGAGCGCCTGATCTCCGGAAAACCGGAAATACATGTCTTCCATGAGGGACAGCCTGACGGCAGCTTTCAATCTATGCCAGCGGATCTGGAAGATGTGTACTTCACTCAAATCTTCAATGCAACAAAAGCGGAAGCCACTGTCTAAACTTTTTTACATCAACTTATGCTAAAAGAGATCGTCCGGTTTGAGCTAAACTATCGCAAGAAGCGAGCGGCCACCTATATTTATTTTCTAATCATTTTTTTGATGTGCTTCCTGGCGGTCACCACTGACGTGGTCCAGATCGGTGGAGCCGCAGGGCAGGTGAAAGAGAATTCCCCAATTGTGATATCACAAATGACACTGATCGTTACAGTATTCCTCAGTCTGATCGCATCAGCCATTATGGGGGTAGCTGTGCTGCGCGACTTCGAACACAATACCGAGGCCATTCTCTTTAGCACACCCATGAAAAAGTTCGACTACCTCCTGGGCAGGTTCCTGGGATCGTTTGTCATACTCCTATTCATCGGATGTGGAATATGGACCGCCTTCATGCTAGGAGACGTGATGTGGTGGCGTGAAAAAGACAAGCTACTACCCTTTCAACCCTGGAATTATCTTCAGCCGTTTTTCGTCTTTGTCGTTCCAAATCTATTCTTCTCCGGGTCGCTCCTGTTCATGAGTGGGACACTCAGCCGTAAGTCAATCGTTATTTATACACAAGGAATCCTACTCCTTGTGCTGTACCTCGCGAGTCAAAGTTTGCTGCGCGATCTCGAACAAAAAGAAATCGCTGCCCTCCTTGATCCCTTTGGTCTCCGTTCGTTTAGTTTTGAAACACAATACTGGACACCCTCCGAGCGCAACGCCAGGCTCGTGCCCCTGACCGGATACGTATTGTACAATCGCCTAATTTGGGTAGGCCTTGGCATAGTGGCCCTCGTGGTTACCTACTTTGGATTTAGTTTCAATGTGGTGAGAAATTCGCTCATCAGACGTAAGGCTGCTCCGGAAGAACTCCGGCAGATCAGCCCGGAGAAAGTAAGACTACCTCAGGCAACACAGGTCATCAATTTCAGATCAACCATTCAACAATTAGCAAAGCTCTCTTGGTTCTATACCGTATCAGTCGTCAAAGAAATACCATTCATTGGAATCGTCATTAGCGGACTTCTGCTGTTAATGCTCAATGCAATTAACCTGGGCGAACTCTTCGGAACGAGCGCCTACCCGACTACCTATTCTGTGATTGGGCTAATTTCAGGCAGCTTCAGCCTTTTCTTTGTGGTCATCGTCGTTTTCTATACAGGCGAACTTGTGTGGAAGGAACGATCGGTCAACATTAATCTCATCATAGATACGCTTCCGATTCCTGACTTCATCAGCCTGGTCGCGAAGTTTACCGGCCTGTTCATTATTTACCTGGGCATGATCTTGCTGCTCATCATTTGCGGCATGGGGATTCAGGTTGCCTACGGTTACTATAAATTCGAACTGCCTGTCTACTTTGGAGCACTCTACTCCGAAACACTGGCCTTCCTGATATTGTATTCACTGCTTTCCATATTCATCCAGGTTATGGTGAATAACAAATTTCTAGGATACGCACTTGCCATTCTATTCTTTATCGTGGTAGGTATGTTTAGTCAGCTTGGGTTGGAGCATGCGCTATTCCAATTTGGAAGCGGTAGCCTGGGCACCTATTCTGACATGAATGTCTTCGGACATTTTGTTAAGCCCTTTTCATGGCTACAAGTGTACTGGTTTGGATTTACAGGAATACTGTTTGGTGTAGCCGTTGTTTTCGCAACCCGTGGTTCCGAGGCGGTCATGAAGATGCGGTGGCAAGCAGGCAAGTTCCGCCTCAACCGGTCGCTCGTGCTCTTCATGATGGCCTTCGGCATTATTTTCATCTCCTCCGGATTTTACATCTACTACAATGTCAATGTGCTGAACACATACAGAAACAAAAAGCAAGGCCAAAAGTTAAGAGCCGACTATGAGAAGACGCTAAAGAAGTATGAATTTAATGAGCAGCCCAAAATAGTCGAAACACAGCTTGCCGTAGATATCTATCCCGACAGCAGGTCCTTCGTGGCCGAAGGCTTCTATTACCTCAAGAACAAAACATCCAATGAGATCAGGGATCTTCACATTCAAACGGGCGCTAACGACAATGTCAAGATAGAATACTTAAGATTTGATCGGGAGGCGAAGGTGAAAGAGCAGTTTAAGGATTTCAACTATTTCATCTATGAGCTCTCCCAGCCGATGAAGCCCGGCGACAGCATACGAATGGATTTTAAAGAACAGTATGTCTCCAAAGGTTTTGTAGACCGCGGCTCAAACACAAGTATCATCTTCAATGGAACCTTCTTCAACAATGGGTACTTTCCGGAGATAGGTTATACCGACGGAATGGAATTATCCGATGATGATGACCGAAAGAAGAACGACTTGAAAGAGAAGGAACGCATGATGGAAAGGGATGATCCCCGGGGCCAGGCCATGAGCCTGTTTGGTGATGATGCCGACCATATCCGCTTCTCTATCCAATTGAGCACAAACAAAGACCAGATTGCGATAGCTCCCGGCTACCTTCAAAAACAGTGGGAAAAAGATGGTCGTGAATATTTTGAATATAAAATGGATGCCCCCATGTGCAATTTTTACTCCATTGTCTCTGCAAAGTATGCTGTGAAGAAGGACGTGTGGGATAGCGTCAACCTTGAAATCTACTACCACCCCGGCCACGAATACAACCTGGGACGAATGATGCAAGGAATGAAGGACGCGCTCAATTACTACACAAAAAACTTTGGGCCGTTTCAATATAGGCAGATGCGCATCATGGAATTCCCACGGTACGCCTCATTCGCTCAATCCTTTGCCAACACGGTACCCTTTTCGGAAGGCATAGGCTTTATCGCCAAAATAGATGATCCTGACAAAGACATTGATTATCCTTATTATGTTACGGCCCATGAAGTGGCCCACCAGTGGTGGGGACACCAGGCAATGGAGGCCGGGGTCAAAGGCAATGCCATGCTGTCTGAGAGTATGAGCCAATATTCTTCGCTCATGGTGATGAAACATGCCTTTACTCCAGAGATCATTGAGCGATATCTAAAATATGAACTTGACCGCTACCTAGGTGGCCGTTCATCAGAGCGCAAGAAAGAGCAGCCCCTGGAGTTTGTGGAAAGTCAGGGATATATCCATTACAGCAAAGCATCACTTTTATTTTATGCCTTGCAGGATTACATATCAGAAGACAGTGTCAATGCGGCTTTCCGCAGGTATCTGAAAGCCTGGAAATTCAAGGATGCTCCATATCCCACTTCCGCCGACTTACTCAAGGAGATTCGGAAGGTTACGCCTGATAGCTTGCAGTACATTATCCACGACATGTTTGAGACCATCACGCTGTTTGAGAATAAAACTCTCACGGCAGAATATGAAGAAAAGGCAAAGGATGAGTTTGTTGTTTCGCTAAAGGTATCGACAGAAAAAATGAGGGCCGATAGCACTGGGTTAGAAACACCAATCCCAATTAGCGACTGGATTGACATTGGTATCTACGGAAAAAATAAAGCCGGAACAGATAGCCTGATCTACCTCAAGAAGCACAAGATCACTCAAAAGGAAACATCGTATATGATACCTGTAAGATCCAAGCCACGAAAAGCCGGTATTGATCCCTTACACAAGCTTATCGACCGTCATTCCGGCGATAATACAAAGGGACTGGAGAGAAAAGAGAAAAGCTAGGAGACGTCTTCAATGATGGTTGAACTAACTTGTTAACATTTTCTTAACTTCACCGCTTATCTCTCAAAAGGCTTCTCTATGCCCCACTCCAAAATTACAGGCCTTGGCCATTACGTTCCTGAAAAGGTTGTTACCAATCAGGAACTTTCTGCGATGATGGACACTACAGATGAGTGGATCGTTGAGCGGACTGGCATTCATGAGCGTCACTGGATAAATCCAAGAACCGATACAGTGGCCAACATGGCGGCCAAAGCAACGCGTATGGCATTGCAACGCGCCAACCTCACTGAAAAAGATATTGAATTCATCGTATTCGCCACCATTACACCTGACTACTTTTTCCCAGGTTCTGGTGTCTTACTCCAACGAGAATTGGGGTTGGCGGGGATCGGGGCTCTCGATATTCGCAACGCCTGCTCAGGTTTCATTTACGCGCTTAGCACGGCCGACCAGTTTATCAAATCCGGGATGTATAAAACTATTTTGGTCGTGGGCGCTGAAATACAATCGACGGCCTTGGATATCTCGAACAATGGCAGGAACACCGCAGTCATTTTCGGAGATGGGGCTGGCGCGGCTATTGTACAGGCATCAGAAAAACCCGGAGTCCTATCAACACACTTGCATTCTGACGGACGGTTTGCAGAAGAGCTCTATATAAAAGATCCAGGTAGCAGTCGTCCACGCGAAGAACGGCAGCCCGCGCAAATCCTGGACACCACCTCTTACAAAGTTATCATGAATGGTAGCCAGGTATTTAAGCACGCCGTTGTCTGTTTCATGGAAGTTATTAATGAGGCCCTGAAGGCCAACAACTTTAAAAAAGAAGATATCAACCTGTTGGTGCCTCATCAGGCCAACCTGCGTATCAGCCAGTATATTCAGGAAAAACTATCCTTGCGAGATGACCAGGTGTACAATAATATCATGCGGTATGGCAACACCACAGCCGCCTCCATTCCCATTGCTTTGAGCGAAGCGTGTTTGGAAGGAAGAATCAAAGAAAATGACGTAATTTGTTTAGCGGCATTTGGTAGTGGCTTCACATGGGCCTCTGCCCTGATCCGCTGGTAACCGTGTAGAGAGAAAACCTATGAAGACTGCTGCGTACAACCCCAGTCCACTGGAAGTGGACTTTGCCAATGCACTTTTTATTCTGCAAAAGGAAATACAAAAACACCTTCAGGACAACAAAGTAGTGAATGTGGAGAGCAACATTAAGAGAGACAACCCAATGGTCAAGTTCACCCTGTTAGACAAAGAAGGCGATCCGCATGAGATAGTCGTTCGCATCATTCAAATACCAGACAAATTTTAGCTACCATTTTGGTTGGAAGCGAACAAAAGCTCCCGTCCCCTCGTTTTGGTATTTTAGCAAACCACTCTAAAGCAATGAAAAAGCGAATAGCCATCATAGGACTTGTATTTGGACTTGGACTCGTTTCCTTCAGCCCTCTGCCAGATCGCTATTTCGAAATTGCGAAGAACCTCGACATTTTTGCGACACTTTTCAAGGAAGTGAACGCTTTGTACGTGGATGACGTCAATCCTAACAAGTTGGTCCGGTCCGGCATCGACGCCATGCTTAACTCTCTCGATCCATATACAAATTACATCGCCGAAGACGAGGTCGAAGACTTTCGCACGATGAATACCGGTCAGTACGGCGGCATCGGTGCTGTGACACGCGAAATACGCAGGCGCACCATAGTGACTATGATGTATGAAGGTTTCCCTGCTTTTCGTGGTGGCTTGAAAATCGGCGATGAAATCATCACTATGGATGAAGTGGAGCTCTCCAAAATCACCCTGGAAGAGGCCAATCATCTCATGCGTGGACAAGTGGGTACTCCTGTGTCGCTGGTGGTGAGACGCTTTGGTATTAAAGATCCCATTACACTGCAGTTTAAGCGCGAGAAAATAAAAATCAGCAATGTTCCTTACTTCGGAATGATCGCTGATAATATTGGTTACGTGCAATTGACCGAATTTACCCCCGATGCTGGGAAGGAAGTGAAGAATGCGATCGTATCTCTCGAGGCAAAAGGCGCGAAAGGGATTGTCCTCGACTTGCGCGGCAACCCCGGCGGCCTGTTGTTTGAAGCTGTGAACATATGCAATATCTTCATTCCGAAAGGAAAACAGGTAGTCACTACCAAGGGAAAAATTCCTGGCAACAATATCAATTACGAAACATTGAATGCCCCGGTTGACTTGGAAATTCCAGTCGCGGTGCTCATCAACCGCAGCAGTGCCTCAGCATCGGAAATTGTCGCAGGCACGCTGCAGGACTATGATCGGGCGGTAATCGTTGGAGAGAAATCGTATGGCAAAGGATTGGTACAGCTAAGCAGGCCCCTTTCCTACAACGCGCAAGTAAAAATTACAACCGCAAAATACTATACCCCTACAGGCCGGTGCATTCAGGTGCTTGATTACGCACACCGCAGGGAGGATGGGAGCGTAGATTCTGTTCCGGATTCTTTAAAAAAGGAATTCAAGACCGCTCATGGTCGCATAGTATATGATGGCGGAGGCATCGACCCCGACATCGCTGTGATGAGCCAGGAAGCTACCCCTATCGCCCACGCCCTATTTGTGTATGGCTATATTTTTGATTACGGAACAATCTACGCTTCCAAACATCCCACCATTGCTGAAGCGAAACATTTTAACCTTACTGACACCGAATTTCTTGAGTTCGTGAACTGGATGAAAACAAAAGAATTCAACTATCGAACGCCCACAGAAGTAAAATTAAGTCAGCTGACCAAAGAGGCAAAGAGCGAACGTTTCTATGAAGACCTGAAGCCACAGATTGATCAGATACAAGCGCGACTCGCTGAAGGCAGAAAGAATGATTTGATGACCTATAAAGGTCAGATCAAATCAATGCTCGAAGAAGACATCGTGGCCCGCTACTATCTAGAACGTGGGAAAGTGGAAGTTTCCTTTGAGCATGATCCCGAAATCAAAATGTCAATAAGCATTTTGAATAATCCGGCACAGTATAAAAAACTGCTGAATTTCTAGCTGTGAGGTACACTGTAAAAAAATGGCTACCGTGGATAATTCTGCTCACCATTTTTTCGACTTTGTTGCTGTTAATGGACGGTTGCATGCAATTTCGAATGAGCAAACGGGAGATCGACCTGTACTTTGCCACTAAAGAAACAAAAGGCACCCTTCACCGGTATGAGTCAGACAGCAGGGTAATCAATTATCTGAAAGTTGGAGACCCGTCCCTGCCAGTGGTCATTTTTGTGCACGGCTCACCCGGATCGCTGAGCGCTTTCATTGACTACATGGCAGACACCGCCTTGCTCGCACACGCCCAGTTGATCTCCGTGGATCGACCTGGCTTCGGAAGTTCCAATTTTGGTTATGCCGAGCCTTCTCTTCAGAAGCAGGCAGCGCTGTTAAAGCCGATTTTGGTAGAACACTCAAGCCAACGACCTATTATCCTGGTGGGACATTCTTTGGGTGGTCCACTCATTGCCCGGATGGCCATGGACTATCCTGAGCTTATTGACGGATTGGTGATGGTAGCTCCGAGCATTGACCCTGAGCTTGAGCCGAATGAATGGTTTCGAGGACCATTGGCCACGCCTTTTCTGAAATGGATCCTTCCTAGGTCGATCCGTGCGTCAAACGACGAAATCTATCACTTAAAACCCGAATTGGAAGAAATGATGCCAATGTGGCCTAAGGTGCGGGCCCCGACGATTGTAATTCAAGGAGGTAAAGACACGCTGGTACCAAAAGAAAATGCAGACTTTGCAAAGAAGATGATCAACCAGGCCACCGTGAAACTTGAACT
>JAYWDR010000522.1:0-3134 GCA_043779735.1 Cyclobacteriaceae bacterium
CAATTTGTCAATGCCATTAGCGCGGCCCAGACTGTGTATGCAACTGCTAGTCCCAGCCAGGCTGAGATAACGACTGCCAACAATGCATTGAATGGTGCGCTAGCTACCTTTCAAAGCCAAAAGGTTGTGCAAATAGACCCTGCTAACCTGGTAGGCCAATGGACCTTTGATCAGGTGCCACAAGCGGCTCTTAATGATGCGGTGCATGACTACTCGGGTAATGGTCACCATGGGAACGTGAAAGCAGGGCATCCTTTGTGGGGAGGAGGTATTCCAACCTCAGCCACCGATCGCCATGGAGATGCTAGCAGAGCTCTTCATTTTGACAAGGGCGCCAACATAGAAATTCCATACAGTGCAGATATCAACCCTTCGAAAATTTCAATTTCTCTATGGGCCAAGGCTGGCATAAATACTCCCTCCATCATTGATAATCAGTATTTGGTTGCGATGAACAGATGGAATTGTTATGCGCTTAAGTTCCAAAATACACCCAAAGCGATGTTTACTGTGAATCCGGCTGAAAATCCTGGCACATACATTAGTGAAGACAACTCTACCACGCTTTCACAGGGTGTCTGGAGGCACATAGTGGTAACCTTTGGTGAGGGTCATATGATGTTTTATGTGAATGGGAATCTTGTGAAAGACTGGGTTCATTCGGGCACAGTCATCAAGCAAATCCCAGCTGTTAATCTTGTCTTTGGCCAGGACTTACCAACCAATCGATATTCATTGGTGCCATCGGATCCTGCTTATGTGAATAACGGAGGCTACTACATTGGGTATTTGGATGAGGTCAGAATCTACAAATCTGTTTTAACGCCAGCCCAGGTGACAAGCATTTACCAACTTGAAAAGCCATAGCGGTCGATTGAATGGCGGGGCAATGAATCATGACACTGACTTTAAAAAGCGCTGGTAAGTCGGCCGTACCGACCGAAGTGGAAAGTTGAGCATCCGATGAAGATGATATAATTCGCATACAAGATGATTTTGGCAGATAGGTTAACAACCAACGCGTATGGCTCCGTTTACTCCTTTTGTTTGAAGTAGAATGTAAACAAGAATAAGATTACGCGTAACATAGTGTAGGCCAGCTTTTGTAAAACATGCTCTAGTACCCCTGTGTTGCGGTCATAATCCTCTTCCGAAATGGACTTGCAATCCATTTCTATTATCTCATTGAGCTGTATCTGCACCATACGGGCGAAGGCTGGACTCTTCACATCCAGATTCAACTCGATGCTCGCATACGCGCTTAAATTATTTAAGTTATAGGAGCCAATGGTGACCCAACCGGAGTCGCACACTGCCATCTTGCCGTGCAAAACTGTTTTTTGGTATTCATAAATTGTAACCTTATTCCGGAGAAGCCAGCGGTACATGTACCGCTCTGCGTATTTGCTCAAGGCTATGTCCGAAATGCCCGCTAGGATGACCTTGATGGCCACGCCTCTTTTGATTGCCTGTTTGATTCTTCTTCGGAAAATATCACCGGGTAAGAAATAAGGAGACATGATTGTGATCTGTGAAGTGGCGGTCGAGAGCATCTCGAGGTAGCTGTTGGATATTTCCCATTTTCTACCGACCCAATCATTCGTTCTTACGCGGATGTCGCAATCTTTCTCAGACAATGAATGCGGCAATGGAATAGCTTCCAGGCCCTCCAACGTGAAAGGTATTTTTGACTTGAATCGTCGTTCGCAGACTTTCTCTAACACAGAGCCCACCGGCCCCTCCGCAAACAGTGCCCAATCCAGCCATGCCCTATTTTCGACCGTGTCGTTGTACCGATCGCTGATATTCAGCCCACCTACCAGACAATGCCAGGAATCTGTTACCACTACTTTATGATGGAGCCTCCGGCCAAAATAAAAATTCTTGCTTTTTAGAATAGGTTCAAACATGCGAAAGTTAATACCCGCACTTCGCAGGCTATCAATAAATTCATCTGGCAAGTTTTTGGAGGCATAACCATCTAACAAAACGTAGATACGCACACGTCGGAGTGCAGCTTCCTTTAGTGCCTTCACGATTCGGCGGCCGGTTTCATCATCTTCTAAAATATAGAACTGGAAGTGGATAGAAGATTGCGCATTGGCGATCAATTTCTCCAGGAGGTCAAAGTATTCCAGGCCACCTCTCACCAGTTTGACAATATGGTTTGGCAGGTAAGATGAAGCGCTATTCCTGTGTGTCCTTACTCTCTTAAGCATAGAGAAGGGAAAGATAAGGACTCAAGCTCACAAACGGGTACTGGGAGTTTTTAGACACGTGCATCTTTTGAGACAGGTATTAAATACAAAAACCACCTTGCGGTGGTCTTTATGTAATCATTAGAATTGTTTAAAAAGAAATTATATAAAACTTCTTATTTCACCACTGTAACTTTTACTGCGTTCATACCCTTCTTGCCTCTTTCAACTTCATACTGAACTTGATCGTTTTCACGAATCTCGTCAATAAGACCTGAAGAGTGGACAAAAATGTCTTCACCAGAATCTGATGGCTTAATGAACCCAAATCCCTTTGCGTCATTAAAAAATTTAACTGTTCCTTGCATTGTTTATTAATTTATTATAAAAAAAAAGAAAACTCTACTTTAACTAGCACCAATGACTCTTCCTTTTACAAATTAGTATGTCGAAAGAATGACTGTTTATTAAGAAAGGTGAAACAACAAAAAGCCGGTTGGCAGAGACTGTTGAAAGCACTATTACTTAAAATGCCCTGCAAGGTAGGTAATTGTATTCAATAATTCAAATAGGTTACTATTCACAGCACATATTTCTATTACCACAACACGTTAAATGACAATTAATTTACATGCAGTTTTGACCTTTGAGGGTCTTATTAATCACTATTAAACGTCAGGACAATCTTTCCAATATGGGCGCTACTTTCCATTAATTGATGTGCTTCCACGGCGTTTGCAATAGGAAATGTCTTATAGACGATCGGTTTAACCTTTCCTGATTCAAGCCATGGCCAAACATGCGTTTCGAGTCTAGAAGCCAGCAAAGTCTTGAAGTTAACATCTCTTGATCGCAATGTAGAACCTGTGATAGTCAATCGTTTGCGCATTATTTGAGAAAGCTTAATGGTTGCCTCATCTCCCCTCACCACATTGA
>JAYWDR010000523.1:0-8940 GCA_043779735.1 Cyclobacteriaceae bacterium
GCGACGACAATGCGTTCGGCTTTTGGATCACCGCAGTAATCAAACAAATGATATTGCCTTCCGGTGAGGCTGGCAAAATGATCCATCTGCCGCTGAACAATTTCAGGACATGCCAGGAAGAAAGGGTTGCAGGCTTCTCGATTTTGAAAGAACACGTCCGGGTTTTGAGCCGTGCCGCGAATAAATGGACGGTCAGGAGATAATGCTCTTCTGCGATGTTGATGAATGAGCTGCTCATTGATCATTTTTTTCATCACCTCTTCTTCAATCACCTCTACCTTGGCTACTTCATGGGAGGTGCGGAAGCCGTCAAAGAAATGTATAAATGGTATGCGGGATTCAAGTGTGGAGGCCTGCGCTATGAGCGCCATATCCATTGCCTCCTGTACGGAGGCCGATGCGAGCATGCCAAATCCTGTTCCTCTGATTGACATGACATCACTGTGATCCCCGAATATTGATAACGCGTGGGTAGCCAGAGACCGTGCCGATACATGAAAAACCGTTGAGGTTAACTCTCCGGCAATTTTGTACATATTCGGTATCATCAGCAGCAATCCCTGCGAAGCGGTGAAAGTCGTGGTCAGGGCGCCAGATTGCAACGCACCGTGTACGGCGCCTGCGGCTCCACCCTCACTTTGCATCTCATACACTGTGGGAATGGCTCCCCAGATATTTTTGACCTTTTTCGATGACCATTCGTCCGCCAGTTCTGCCATCCCGGATGAGGGCGTAATAGGATAGATGGCACATACTTCATTGACGCGGTAGGCCACGTAGGCGCAGGCTTCATTGCCATCGAGGGTTACAAATCTCCTATTTTTCATTTTTTGGTTCTTTCCAGATGAAAAATGATCCTTTTCGATTAACTAAAAATCAACAAACCCTTACCGGGAAATAATGACACAAGTCATAAATCAGCATGATCTTTTGTTATAAGGATATTCTACGGACGGGCATTGGGCACAGTTGTAACCCTCAATCCCCCGTCGCTGACTGGTATTTTAGGGCTTTCAGAATAATAGCGAGTTAGTATCTTTGGTTATGTCCACCCCAAGAAATTAACGACTTAAACCCATTCATATGTACAAGCGTTGGCATCTTTTTCTGGTTACACTTTTACTCAATACTACCGTTGTTGCTCAGCCTGGAACGCAGCTAGTGAAAGTAATTGTAGCGCCGGAACACACTGATTGGACCTATAAAGTTGGCGAGCCGGTAAATTTCAAAGTGACGGTGATGAAAGACGGCAACCCGCTAAAAAATGTTCGAATCAAGTATCAGGTCGGCCCCGAAAAAATGGAGCCCACGAAAAAGGATTCACTTGCTTTACCAGCCGGCACCTTCTCAGTACCCACCACCACCCTAAAGAACCCAGGTTTTTTACAATGCATTGTCACGACCAGGCTGGACGGAAAAGAATACAGGGGCATTGGAGCTGCAGGCTTCGAACCGGCATCCCTAAAACCAACTGTGGAAAATCCTTCCGACTTCACACAGTTCTGGGACAAGGCAAAAGTGGAGCTGGCCGCTATTCCGCTTGATGCAAAGATGACGCTACTCCCTGAGCAATGTACGGAGACTGTCAATGTCTATCATGTCAACATCCAGAATTACAGAATTGGTGCGCGGCTGTATGGGATCCTGTGTATTCCCAAGAAAGAAGGAAGATACCCGGCATTGCTTCGCGTGCCCGGTGCAGGCATTCGTCCTTACTCCGGTGACATTGTTACTGCGGAAAAAGGAATCATCACCCTGGAAGTTGGTATTCATGGAATTCCGGTGAACCTTGACCCTTCCGTCTATAGTAATCTAAGCTCAGCTGCACTTTTTGGATATCCTTCCCTAAACCTTGATAACAAAGACCGATACTATTATAAGAGAGTATACCTGGGCTGCATCCGTGCCAATGATTTCCTTACCAGCCTTCCCCAATTTGACGGCAGCAACCTGGCGGTGACGGGCGGAAGCCAGGGGGGTGCTTTGTCCATTGTGACAGCCTCCCTGGATGCAAGGGTCCGATACCTGGGCACCTTCTATCCTGCCTTGATTGATGTGACCGGCTATCTGAATGGCAGGAATGTACAGCTGGGGGTATAACGACGAGACGTGCCCTCCAACTTCAATGTATGCGGCCTACAATGTAATTACCGCGCCGAAATCATTGAATCTCGTGCTGGAAACCGGACATTGGACCTACCCTGAACAGACGGAGAACATGGTTAATTGGCTTGTAGAAAAGCTCAAAGGCCCAAGCGGAAAGTGAGAAAGGGTTAACATTTCGTTCCTATATTTCCCCATTATTTCCCCATGTTTTGTAACCGTTGACTTTGGTTCCTATGAACAACTTCGTTTCCTATATTTGAGGTATGTCCGCCCACCCTGATATGGATACGACCCCCTTGGTCTTACTATTGTGGCCAGGTCTTCAATCAATTTAAGTATCACTAGATATGCCATCCATACTACCCGGCTTTGAGTACGATATTTTTGTAAGCTATCGACAAAATGATAACCGGTCAGGATGGGTAACAGAGTTTGCTCAAAACCTGAAGGAAGAACTGGCGGCCACCATTAAGGATCCGCTCTTCGTTTACTTTGACTCAAATCCACATGATGGATTGCTGGAGACTCACAATGTGGACAAAAGCCTGCAAGGCAAATTGAAATGCCTGATCTTCATTCCCATTATTTCCCAGACCTATTGCGATCCGAAAAGTTTTGCCTGGCAACAGGAGTTTCTTGCTTTCAATAAACTGGCAAAAGAAGATCCTTTCGGAAGAGATATCAGGCTCGCCAACACGAATGTGGCCAGCAGGATTTTGCCCATGAAAATTCATGATATTGATCCCGAGGATATTGAACTTCTTGAAAATGAACTGGGATCTGCCGTGCGGTCTGTCGAATTTATTTACAAGGCGGCTGGTGTAAACCGTCCATTGACTCCATCTGACAATCCTGATAAAAATGGTAATAAGACTTATTACCGCGATCAGATCAACAAAGTTGCAAATGCTGTCAAGGAAATTATCTATGGCATCAAATATCCTGACCGGGTTACGGAATCGCGGGCAGAAACCGAAAAGGCCGAAGGCGCTCCGCAGCTTCAAGGTGTCTCAAAGCCCGCCATAGGCGACCGTTCCATCGCTGTACTTCCTTTTGTAAGCCTCGCCCAGGACGCATCACAGGACTATTTCGCCGACGGAATTATGGAGAACATCCTGATTCAGCTGGCGGGGCTCCGTCACCTGCGCGTCATTTCGCGTACCTCTGTCATGCGTTACAAAAAAACAACAAAATCGGCTCCGGAAATCGCAACGGAACTTGGAGTAAAATATATACTCGAAGGAAGTGCCCAGTCCCATGGCAACAAAGTCAGAATTCAGGTACAGCTAATTGATGCTCAAAAAGATACTAATATATGGGGAAAAGTTTTTGTAGAAAGTCTAGATGATATTTTCACCATTCAAAACAGTGTGGCGGAAATTATTACTCATGAATTGAATACCTCTCTTCTGCCCAAGGAAAGTGAAAAACTGAAGGAGATACCAACGAAGAATATCCAAGCCTACGACATGTTCCTGAAGGGGCGTCATGCGTTTAACCGGTTTAATCTTGAAGGATACCGTACTGCCGAAAAATATTTTAAGCAGGCGCTGGAACAGGATTCTGATTTTGCGCAGGCTTACTCTTACCTGGCCAGCACCTATTCTGCGCTGATGTCATGGAATGGAGATCTTTCCCCGGAGCAAAGCTTGGAAAAAATAAATCGATATCTGCCGGAAGCGCTAAAGCGCGGGGCCACCGACAATGATTATCTCACCAAGGCATTCGTCGAATTGTTTATAGCAAAAGATTTTTTGGCTGCTGAAAAGTGGCTGCTGAAAGCCATGGAGATGGGGCCCAACAATGCCAATGTACTGTATACCTACAGCTACGTGCTGAGCATGATGGGACGTTCAGAAGAAGCATTGCGGTTTGTTGAGAAAGCGAAAGGCATCGACCCAACCAGTGTATCAGCATTCAACTACCTGGGTATATGCTATTATCTAATGAAGCGATACGACGAAGCAAAGACGACCTTTCAAGAAGCATTGCAGCTTTATCCGTATGGTCTGCGGCAATATGACCACCTGGCCAGGGTATACCTGACGATACGTGAGTTTCAGGAAGCGGCCAACACGATCCTCGCAGGACTGAAATCATCCAGCATCAGGCCGCCCTCCATGATCGCCTACCTGGCAGCAGCGTACACCGGCCTTCAGCAAGAAGACAAGGCCCAACCGCTGCTGGACGAACTTCTTCTTCGAAGCGCGCAAGGTGAAAAGGGTGTTAACCTGTATATCGCTCATATCTACAATGCCAAGGGTGCAACCGCTTTGGCTATGAACTGGATGGGTAAAGCCGTTGAAACCAATGATATTGATCTCATCTGGCGCAAGGTGGATCCTCTCTTAATGAACTTGACTCAAAAGCAGTCAGTCACTGACTATGATGGCGCCGAAAAATTCATAACCAACAAACTGAAGGAGGAATTGCCAAGCAGCCTGCATTACCATAACACTGATCATATTCAGGATGTTTTGCGGTCGGCGTTGAGAATTGCAAAAAGCGAGGACCTGAGCGAAGAGGAAATTCATTTACTCAGGATTGCTGCCCTGTTCCATGATTCCGGGCTAATCCACTCTCAAAAAAAACATGAAGAGGAGGGATGCGAATTGGCAAAAGAGATACTCCCTTCTTTTGGCATAACCCAGGATCAGCTCCGGGTTATCTCAGGCATGATACTGGCCACGAAGATTCCACAATCACCCAAGACTCTGCTGGAAAAAATTCTCTGTGATGCTGACCTGGACTACCTGGGCCGTGATGACTTTTACGAGATAGGCGGCAAGTTGAATAAAGAAATGAGAGGAGGAGGATTGATTGAAACAGAAAGAGAATGGGATCTGATTCAAAAGACATTCCTGGAGTCACACCGTTACCACACCCGGTACGGGCAATTGAATCGTGAAGATAAAAAGAAGCTACATTTGCATGAGATTGTGGCAAAGCTGAAAAAGCCGCAGTCCTGAAACTTAATTTTTGGTGCTACTGGAAGAACTAATGCCGGGGCTGGTTTCTACAGCGTCTACGGTGCTGCCACGAGCTTGGTCTGGATTTCATGTTCGACAAAGTACATGTCGATTTCTCCAATATTCTTGGCGGAAATCTTTCCCCGGTAGAGACACTCAAATTTATTCTTAATCAGCTCGTATGTTGATGCTGAAATATTGACCTTCCCGGGTTCTCCGTTGGACTCCATACGGCTGGCAATATTGACCGTATCTCCCCAGATATCATAGGCATACTTCTTTTTCCCAACCACTCCGGATACAATCGGGCCAGTGTGTATTCCTATCCTCAGCTCCCACGCTAACAGTCCCTTCTCCCTTCTTTTTGCGCCTTTCTTTTTCATAAATACCTGCATGGCCAGCGCAGCATACACTGTGTCAAGCGGATGCGTTTGATTGGCAGAGGGAATTCCTCCGGCACACATGTATGCATCACCGATGGTTTTTATTTTCTCAAGGTTATATTTTGAAATGATCTCATCAAATGCCATAAAATATTCATTGAGCTCGCTCACGAGTTCCTGCGGAGAAAGTTTACCAGCGATGGAGGAGAATCCCTTAAAATCGGTGAACAGCACGGAAGCGCTTTCATAGTAGCGTGGCACTGCATGACCGTCCGCCTGAAGCTCTCTTGCTGTCTCAGCCGGGAGAATGTTGAGTAGCAGAGCTTCGGATCGCTCTTTTTCGTTGCTAATGATCTTATTGGTCTTTCTGACATACCGATAACGATTAAAGGCTCCCAGGGCCATGATGAGCAATAAAATTCCCGTAATGCCTGCAGCGTAGCTGATTGCTTTTTGTCGCTGAATTGCCAATTCCCGCAGCGCCTGGTCTTTGGTGAGCAGATCAATTTGTGATTGTTTCTTTTCAATGTCAAAATTGAATTGCAACTGCTGTACTTTTTTATCGTCGGCCGTATTGTATAGCGAGTCCTTTATGGTGCTGTATAAAGCTTCGTATGTGTAGGCATTTTTGAAATTCCCGAGTACGGAATACGCGCCAGCTAACCCATCATAGGCAAGCTTCAGTTCGGTTCTTGCATTTATTTCCTTGGCCAGCCTGACTACCTCGAGGTAATGCAAAACCGCCACCTTATGATTCCCCTTTCGCCTTTGCGTTTCCGCTAATCCTAACAGGCTCTGGGTCATTTCCAATTTGGCGTCAAGCCTTGTAGCGATTTCAAGGGCCCTGTTCTGGTACAACAACGCTTCTTCAAAATCTCCCTTCTCTGCATAAATTTCACCGAGGTGATTAAGTGGAAAAGTGGCATCTATTGTCCCGTGAAAAACATCGAATGAAGCATCAAAATACACAATGGCTGAATCGTACTGCTTAAGGTCCTTGTAGATCTCTCCGATGTTCATATCGGCCGTTCCCATACCTTCAGGATATCCGATCTCTTTAAAAATCTTGTTTGCTTTAATAAAATATTCAAGCGCCTTGTCAAGGGTCCCTACTTTGTTTTTGTAAACCGTCCCGACATTAAGTATACTGGTTCCTATCCTCAGCTTGTCATTAATTTCCTCCGACACCCGAAGTGACTTTAGATAATATTCAATTGCCTTTGTGTCATCACTCATATTAAAGTAGCAGCCGCCGATATTGTTGAGCATGTTGGCAACACCGCTCTTATACTGAATAGAATCAAAGGTGTGAAGTGATTCCTGGAACTGGGCGATCGCCTCCGCAAAATTGGATTGCATCACATAACCCTGGCCGACCGCCTTACCGGCGAAGCCAGCGCCCTTGTGAAATCCAATTTTCCTGGCTAGTGTTTTGGCCTCATTCCCAAACCGGATGCCCTCCCCGGGCGCTGAACTCATATATGCCCTGCCAATGGTAAGGAGCATGTTGACCTTGCCTGAGTCCTGCGGCAATGTATTTAAAACTCTTTTTAAACTATCGATTTCGCGATCCTGCGCCAGGACTTGAATGCTGAGGCAGATGAAAAATGAACAACAGGGGAATAATTTGTATCGCATGAATGGCAAGTCACATTCAAATTACGAATCATTTAAGCACATGTGCAATGATTATCCTTCATAAGCAAAAAAGAATGGAGATGCTGTCTCCATTCTTTTTTTTGAGGATGATTGTTCCAAGACTGTTTACTCTTTCATGATCCGGATAGACCTTATTCCGCTAACGGTTTTCACGTAAATGAGGTAAAATCCGCGATTCATTTCTGAAAAATCGATACCCAACTCTTTGTACTGGCTGTTCCATGTTGCCCTCACCGGGTAGGGTTGCCCCATATTATCATAAATGCTGACATCTGAACTGGCCGGTTTCTCAAGTAAATCCGTAATGGTGATGCTTACATGATCCATCATTGGGTTCGGGAAAGCTTTTATTTCCACATAATTATAGGACTCTCCTGAACCCCAATGACACCGATTGGATAAAGAACTCGCGTCTGATGCCACGGCTATCTTCTTCCCTTTGTTGAAACTGGTAACCGTCCAGGTCAGCTTGGTTCCATCAAAGAGAACGTCAAAGTGACCTTCTCCAGGCTGGAACCATTGAGGAGGCTGACCCAAGTAACTGCCAGCAGAAATAAGTCTGTTGTCCGCGCCGTTGGATATGAAAATGGCCACGTGATTTTCGTTTTCATATTCAAAATGTGCCACAAACGCAAACCCGGAAGGGTCATTCGTCAGCACTTCCACACATTCCAATTCAATCTTGATCGCCCTGGAATAAGTATTGCCCGTATTGACATTCAAAGTACCGTTAACATATTGAGCAACGACATAATTGGATGGCGTCGACAATAACAGGTTGCTCGGCACGATCGCATACGAACCCGGTGAAGTATAGTCGCCCGAAACGATATAGGACGGGCCACCCACCACAACGGAAGACCTCGTGTCACCATTCACAAAGCCTGTAACCGTGGAAGTAAATATCGGCGTGGTGCTGCAGCAGTCTATAACCTTATCATCTGCCTTCACCACCAGGGAAGCTGGTGAAATCGTAAGGATTCCGCTGCTTTGGACGAAATAATAGTTATTGTCAGAGCCTCCGCTGACGGTGATCTCATAGCTGCCGACCCCGCTGCCTGTTGTGGCTATAGACGTCATGGACGGTGGCTCATCAATTACTCCTAGGTTGTCGGCTCCCTTGAATCCGGAATAACTTAGGGTAAATACTGGGTTGTCACTGCCATAGACTTTTGTTTTGTTCGCCGCCGATGCGGTAAGCAAGGCTTTGGTAATGCCCAGTGTGCCGTTGATCAAAGTGACCTGGTAGTTGTTGTCGGCGCCCCCTGTCAGTGTTATGGCATAAGTCCCAACATTACTGGTCGGATTGGCGGTTGTTAACGCGGTCACTTTTGTATCTATGACTGTGGCATTATCCGATCCCTTGAACCCGTCGTAGCTGATGCTTAGTTCCGGATTGCCATCACCGTAGGTTTTGGTCATGTTGTCCGCCGTAGCAATGAGGATAGCCTGTCCAATGCTTATAGTGCCGTTTATCAACGCGACAGTATAATTGTTATCAGCACCTCCGGTCAAGACGATCGAGTAGCTTCCTGCATCACTAGTTGTAGTCGCTGCCGTTGAAGCAGTGACAGGCGAATCAATGACCAAGGCGTTATCCGTGCCCTTGAAACCTGAATAGCTGATGGTCAGAACTGGATTGACGTCACCATAAATCTTGCTCTTGTTGTCCGCCGTGGCAGTAAGCGTCGCCTGAGTGATTGTCAGCGTGCCGTTGACCAACGTGACCTGATAGTTGTTGTCTGTCCCTCCGGCAAGCACAATCGGATAGTTGGCCACATCGCTGTTCGTTGCAGCTTCGGTTAAAGCAGTGATCGGTGTAT